>NZ_JAZHPZ010000010.1:0-186059 GCF_036553665.1 Paenibacillus haidiansis
AAATCATCTATGCGGCCTTGGTCCTGAATTCCATCGGACTGAGGCCGTTTAGTTTTCTCTGTAATCGTTCGTAATTGTAGAAGTGGATATAGTCCTCAATGTCTTTCTTTAACTGTTCAAAAGTTCGGTAGGTATGCAAATAATATTTCTCGCATTTTAGCGTCCCCCAGAAAGACTCCATCGGTCCATTGTCGATGCAACGACCAACTCGAGACATGCTCTGTTTCATGTCGGCGTTATCCAACATCTCTTTAAAGCTTATCGACGTATATTGGTAACCTCTGTCGCTATGAAGCATGGGCGTACTGCCTGACGCAGCTTCCTGCGCCAGCTCCAGAGTTCTTGCATAGAAGCTGTATGCTGAGCGACTCTGCCTGTTGCACGGCTTGTATTTCGAGATAGACATTCTCCTGTCGATGCTGGCTTAGCGTCGCCTCCTTTGGAACTCCTGTAACTTTTTTAAGAAGGCATTCTCCGCTCGCAGCCGCTCAACTTCGTACTCCAACTTCTTCATGGCTAGCTTTTGTTGGTCGACCTCAGTAAGCTTCCTCAGTAAGCTTCTCTGGCGCCTTCGTGCGTCCTCTGCCGTCGCGAAGAGCCTCTGGGCCAGGTTTTGTTATTTCACCTGTCTACCGTATGGGGAGCATATCAAAAGGGCGGTCTGTTTTTCACAAAGAGCCATTTAGCTTAGTCGGCTATAGGATGAAAGCCTTACGGTCCCGAAGCAAAGGCTTAATTTGACTCTAATAGCCTGCCGCCGGAGCCGTCTGAAGACAAAGAATCCGGCTCCGTTTTCGCCAAAACGCCTTTCTTAAGAAACCAGCAGAGAAAAAATGCCGCGATGATGAAACCAAGCGAAATCGTGAAAATAAACTGAAAGGCGCCGGCGAATACCGTTTGCACTTTGACGAGCACATCCGCATTCAATCCTTGGGGAATTCCGCCGGTAGCGATTTGGCCGGCCGAACCGGCAGGAAGCTGATCAGCCAGCGCGGAAACCCCGTCCTTGATATGACCGGCGAGCAGGCTGCCGAATACGCTGAGTCCGATCGTAGTTCCAAGTGATTGGAACAGCTGCACCGTTCCGAGGGCAATACCGCTGTGCTCCTTGTCGACGGATTCCTGTACGATCAGATTGTCTCCGCCGAACAGCGCTCCGAACCCCAAACCAATGATGATAAATGTCACGATAAAGAAAGGCACGGATGTTGTGATCCCGATTTGCGTCAGCAGGTATAAACCGATAATCGAAAGGGCGAAGCAAGCAATGAATAAATAACGGTAAGGTATTTTGGTAATCAGGAATCCGTTCAGGATACTGGAGGGAATCGCACCCGCCATGAAAGCCATCATAAGGTAACCCGCCGCCGTTGGCGTCAGTCCCATCACATTTTGGGCGAAGAACGGGAATGCCGAAGTTCCTCCCATGACGCCAAGCGTCGAAATGAATAAGAGTAGCGACATCACGACGATATTGCGCTTCCGGAACAAATGCAGGGGAATGATCGGCTCCTTGACCTTGGATTCGATACGGGTAAACAGCAGAATCAGCAGACCGGCCAAAATGAGCAGGCCGATAATGAGCGGTGACGACCACAATAAGCCCTGATTGTCGATCAAAACCGGGACCAGCAGCAGGGACAGAAGAGCAAGCACGAGCGTGACCGCCCCCGCCCAGTCGATTTTTTTGTTTTCGGTACTCCGGGATTCGCGCATGCCGACGGATAGCACCAAAGCCGCCAACAAACCGACGGGAATGTTGATTAAGAATACCCAGTGCCAACTGACATGTTCTACAAAATATCCGCCGACCATCGGCCCCAGCAACTGGGGCAAAATCATCATCGGCCCGATCAGGCTCTGAATTTTGGCCCGTTGTTCCAGCGGGTAGGCATCGCCGATGATGACGAGCGCAATCGGCATCAATCCGCCGGCACCGATGCCTTGAATGCCGCGGCCCAGCAGCAGTACGGCCATCGAAGGGGCGATTCCGCTGATAATCGATCCCAGGATGAACAGCCCCATACAGCTGAGATAGATGCGTTTACGTCCGTATAAATCCGCCAATTTGCCAAGAATAGGCATAAACATCGTCGCCGCGAGCATGTAAACGCCGGCGACCCAGCCGTAAAGCGACAACCCGTGCAGCTCGCGGATAATGGTCGGCATCGCCGTCGATACGACGGTTTCGTCCAGTTCGGCAAAGACCAGGCCGATCAATAGGCCGATCAGGACGAGGCTCTTGTTGTCTTTTATTTGAGTCATTTCAAAAGTTCTCCCCATTCTTCGATATTTTTTCCTCTAAACCAGCTAGCTTACGGATGCTCATTTTTCCATCATTTGATTCTTAGAAACAATATTGATTCCAGGAATCAATATATAATTTTGTTTCCGTCCTGTCAATAATGTTTCCCGGAATCTTTATATTGCCGAAAATGTTTGTTATACTAAACACAGCAAATTTCAAAGGAGATTTTCCTATGAATGGTTATCATGTCAATGCGCCGGCACAAGAACCGGAAGCCAATAAGGTCAGCCTAATTCATCAAATTACGGATGCGATCGAAAAAGTGCAGAAGCGTTTTCAAGCGGAAGGAGAAGACGAAGAGAGCTCTTGGATGATCCGGCAAACGGATAACCCTGCCGCCATTTCCTTTCTCAGGCGCGCAACTGTTATGATGCTGCATATCATTGACGCCATCGAAGAGCTGGAACCGGTAAACGGGATTCGTATATCGCAAAAGTTGGGAATTCCCAGGGGAAGCGTGTCCAAAATTACGAGGAAGCTGGTGCAGGAGAATGTCATTCAGATGGAGTATTTGCCTGACAACAAAAAAATGATATTGTTTCGGACGACCCCGTTCGGCCGGGAAATTTCCAGGATCCATCAGTCGTTGCATCGGCAAATAGGGATAAATGTGCACAACTTTTTAAATAAATATGATGCGGAACAATTGTCTTTCCTGGTTCACGTACTGCAAGACACTTTGGAAACTTCCTGGGTTGAGGACAACGCAAGCGGTGTGTCAGAGCCGAAAGGGATTTCCGCCGCATCCGGCCAGAAGTCCGGGGCGGTGCTGTCGGACGACCCGCTGCCCGACATTATGGATATGCTGAAGAGGTTGGATGCGGAGAGCCTGCTTAAGGTTAAGAAACTGATGAAGGTGTTATTTTTCGATGCGGATGTGAGACCATGAATCTCCGTTGTCGTCTATAACGATCGATCCCAATGAAAAGCGCCCGGCATTGAACCCGCCGGACGCTTGTATGCTTATGCCAGTCTATTCACCGATTGAAGTATAGCTATCGGTCAAACTGACATTGGAGAACTTGGCATAGTTGAGTTGCTCAATTTCATTCGCAACGTCGTTGCTGTCAACGGCAAAGCCGACATATACCGAGCCTTGCATCGCTACGGTTCTCTCGCCGATCGGCGTCCACTCTTTGCCGTCGGTCGAACCGTAAGCGTAGAAGGTATCGCCCTGGCGGCCGAGTTTGAGCCAGTAACCTTGCTCGACCCCGTCGATCTTGAACGGGATATCCGGGAGAAGTTGAATGCCGGCCTCTTTGGCCGCTGAAGCGCTGTCGAGCGTTTCGGTCAATTGATCGAAATCTCCACCCTGCGCGTCTCTGCCCGTCAAATAAGACGACCAGCAGTAAGCGTTGGACAGCTTCACCCAGGATAATCCGAGGGCCGCGGCGGCGCTATTCTCCGTCAAGTCATCACGGATCATCAGGCCTGTAAAGGCATGGTTGTCAACGGCTCCTATCTCCTCAAGTTTCGCGGTAATCTCCATATCTCCGGTCATTTCCTTATAAACGAAATGGAAATCGTCCTTGGCGGCATCATACTCTTGCGACCGTTCCGTGCTGCCTTCGCTCGTTCCAAGCTTTCCATTGCCCTTTATGGTTATAACGCCGTCCGTTTGACTTCCGGAACCTTCCAGGTCCGGATTGCCGATATCGGCGGATGTCCAGCCGCCGCCGGCCAGTGTCCCGCTATCGGTATTGATGTGAATTTGGGCCGCGGTCGTTTGGGTCGCATTTCCTTCCGCGTCGGTCACTCTTGCGGAAATGTAATGGGAAGCATCCTCAAGCCCTTCAATGGTATATACATACTTTCCTTTATCCAATACGGCGTCTCCGAGGTACCGGGATCCGTTGTATACGGCCACCTTCTTGATTTTGTGTCCGAATTTGGGGGAAGCCTTGATCTCCACCCGCACCGGTTCCCCTAAAGCAAATTGCGCGTTATTCGCCGGAGCCGTCAGCTTGGCTTCAGGGTTTTCGGCCGTATGCCCCATATCGGCAAGGCCGTTGATGTAAAGCTCAAGCCAGGTATACCCCTTATCCGTAACGGTTTTATAGGCGTCCGTGATGCCCCAGATTTTATGTTTCTTTTCCCATTGATCGTCAATCCCGTTTTGATTGGTATCGAAGTCTGCGGCACGCTGCTGCTCCACGACGCCAAAGTCCGAGATATATCCCCCAACCTCATGTTCGGTGTTGATATATCTCCCCAAGCCCTGCTCCACTTCCGCGACAATCCTGGCATCTATCGCATCGCGCCGCGGATAGGTCGCGCCCGCCTGCCCCAGCACGTCGTTCAGCAATTTTTCGTTCGCGGCTTTCACGCCATGCTGCACGTAATCGTCAAACGCTCGATTCGCAACACCGTGATTCGCTCCCGTACTGTCCGCGGACAGATACGGTTTTGTCGCATAGGTCGTTATATTGTCGCCGCTTGAGTCGCCGGAGCTTTTTACGTACGGCGACGATCCGTCCAGCAAACCTGTAAGCTTGCTGTTGATCCGATTGCCGGAGATGTAGAAACCGCCGAGCTTTTTGGATTCGCCCGCGTCAATGACCCTGGCTTCAACATTGTCCCTTGTACCCGGCCCTGCGATTTCGATATTGTTCATGAAGTTGGTAAACGTAAAGCCCCCGCCGTATGTGCCGTTAAAGCCCCAGTTATAAAGCACGTTGTTGGAGAACTGAACGACCGCCACGTGGTCCGCATCCGCGGCTCCGCCATATCCGCCGCCGAGCCGCGGATTCCGCGAAGTATGGTTCACGTACAGATTATGATGGAACGTGGTTTTGTCTCCGCCCGCAATGCCGCCGTAGCCGTGTCTGCCCTTGGAATGCCCGGAAAGCGTCAGGCTTTCCGAAATAATGGACCACTGCACCGTGCCGTTTTCGCCCCGGTACGTCGACAGTGTCTCGTCCGTATTCCAACTGAAGGAACAATGGTCAATGATAAATTGATTGTTGTCTCTTCCCCACAGCGCATCCATAGAATCGCTGCCGTTAAATACATTGGTCGCGCCCGGCCGGAAAGAGATATATCTGATGATGATATTTTCCGAATTGCTGATATTGGTGTCCCAGCCTGCGATGGTAATGCCGTTTCCCGGTGCGGTTTGCCCGGCGATGGTTAGATTTTTAATATTGTTCAGTCGCAGGGTGCTTTCCAGCAGAATCGTCCCGGAAACATGAAAAACGATCGTACGCCCCTCTTCGGGCGTGGATAAGATCCCATACCGCAGGGACCCCGGAATCGGTTGTTCATTTTCACCGTAATCCTCCAAGGTCGTTACGATGTAGACATCGCCGCCCCGGCCCCCGCTGGTGTAAGCGCCCCCGCCTTCCGCACCCGGAAATGCGACGACAGCCTCGCCCGAAGGCTTTTGTCCGGCCTGGGCCGAAGCCGTATCAAACGGCTGCACCCCCGAGATTGTAAGCGCTACCGAAATACTCAAAAAAACCGCCATGACCCTCCTGAACCCTTTAACCTTCCATCTCATCTCTTTTCCGTATAACCTGGACGCATCCTTTGCCGCGCAATGCTTCGGTCCCGTTATACTTCCTCCCTTCGCCGAAATGTTATGAAGGTAAGCTCAATTCATTCAGCTTACTGCTAATACTTTAAATCTTTTAGGCCATGGTTACCTGCCATATTTGACATTTTTTTATGCCAAATATTGCCCAATGTCCTTGTGTTAAATTGCAAATCCATTTATGTTCTTTGTATCCGAATTAAATTTCCTCACTGCCGGGAGACATTCACGCTGAATCGGGAGGTTTAGGCCATGAAAATCAAATACCAGCATCGCGATCAGCAATTTCATGCATTTATCTCCACCAATAACACCTATCCGCCGCATCTGCATAAAAACGTTGAACTCGCCATGGTCTTGTCCGGCCAAATCAACATCAGCATCAACCGGACGGAATATGTTCTGTCCGAGGGGGATATGGCCGTCATTTTTCCCAATCAACCACACAGCTATAAAACTATAGAAAACAGCCAGATCCTGCTGATCTTCTTCGATGCCGCATTTCCGGGGGATTATACGGGGGATTTGTTAAGCTATGTTCCGGAAAATCCGGTTGTCCCCAAGAATCCGTTAGTTTCGGCCACCCTGTCTACATTGTTCAAACAATACACCGAGCGCTGCGACCAACGTCTGCTCAAGGCCTACACCTCTGTCTTGCTGGGACACGCTATTCCGCTGATGTCTCTAAAGAAAATAGATTACATGAAAGACGCGGATATCGTCCAAAAAATTCTCGCCTACATAGACATTCATTTTTTGGAGCCCCTAACCTTGGATACGCTTTCAAGAGAGCTCGGCATCGGCAAATTTCAGATTTCGCGAATCTTTTCCGAGCAGTTCCGCATTTCTTTTCGCGATTACATTAACGGCCAGCGGGCGGCCTATGCCCACATGCTGCTGCAATCCACCACGCATCCGGTCACCGAGATCGCGTTCGACTCCGGATTCAACAGCTTGCGTTCTTTCTATCGCGTCTTCAAAAAGGAATACGGAATAACCCCCAATGAATTCCGCCGGAACATTCCGGAAGCGATGCAGGCCGGCGGATTAGGGAAATGAAGATTCTATCGAATAATTCGTTCTCCTATTAAAGATTAAAAAACTTCGCCGCTGTCTCCGTCGTCGCCTTAGCAACCTCTTGGGCGGGTATTCCGATACAGCTCGCAACAGTTTGCAGGATATGCGGCAGGAAGGCGGGCTCGTTCCGCCCTTCCGCCGGCTTCGGCTTCATATCCCGCGGGGTCAAGAACGGCGCGTCCGTCTCGAGCATTAACCGGTCAAGCGGTATGATTCGCACCAGATCCCTGAGATGCCGGCCTCTCCGCTCGTCGCAGATCCATCCGGTAATCCCGATATGGAGGCCCATTTCGAGGTATGTTTTCAATTCCGCATATGTACCGGTAAAACAATGGACCACCGCTTGTTTGACTTCATGCTCCTTCAGGATCGAGGCAAAATCCGCAAAGGCGTCCCGCTCATGCAGAAACAGCGGCATGTCCAACCGGGTCGCCAGGCGGATTTGCTCGGCAAACCATTTGCGCTGCACGTCCCGCGGCGAGAAATCGCGATTATAGTCGAGGCCGCATTCCCCGATGGCGGCCACCTGCGGCAGCGCCGCCAATGCTTCAAGTTCTTTGATCGTATCCTCATTGCATGACTTCGCGTCATGGGGATGAACCCCCGCAGTAGAATACAGTTTTCCCGGGTAACGGCCGGCATAGCGAGCGGCTTCTTTACTATCCCGCAAATTCGTTCCCGTAATGATCAGCGGAGTTACGTGGTTCGCAACCGCTCTTTTCACAACCTGCTCGCGATCCTTATGAAACGAACGATGCATCAAATTGACGCCGATATCGATAATGGGGTGGGTCATGATCGGTAGCTCCTTTAAGCTTTTATAAATAACACAATATGGATTTTTCGATCCAATACGCGAATGCCGTATCGGGACAGAGCTTTTCGAACTTTTTCATTTTCAAATACAGATCGATTCCGTCCGATACGTCATGCCATAAATCCGTAAACACAAAGTCGAATTTCCCTTGCGGCATCCCTGTTTGCGCATATTCAAAGGCGTCGGCTTTGACAAGCTTAACCTTATGAGCGTACTTGAATTGCGGCAAAATATATTTTTTAAACAGATCGATGACATCCTGATTCGAATCGACAACCGTAATGCTCGCTACATCATCCTTCTCGGAAACCATATAAGCGTAGTAGCCGAGTCCAAGCCCGTATGTAAGCACGTTCCCGGACGCTCGATCGACCGCTTCCTTCATCGTCTCGATTTCATTGGGCGTAATCGTCATCCAGATGCGGCCGTTCTCCAGAACCGCAGGATACCTGAATTCCGTGTCGAAAAATCCGATTTGCGGAATTTGTCTTCCCTCCGGCGTCCGGAGAATATCATCGCAAACAAAACCTTCAAAAGGTTTGTATTTTTCATACTTCAATTCACTATTGCCGATGTTCACCGTCGGAATTTTGATGTTCTTATAATACGGATTGTTATAATATTCACCAACCTCCAGCCGATGTACCATTTTGCTGAAATAGTTGTTGAACAACTCCTTATCTTCCGTATGATCAACAATATCCAGCCCGAAGGCGGCGGTTAATATCGCCGTGAAGGCATATTCGTAAGTCACCCCGTAATCGGCGATATCCTTGATTTCCTCTGCATTGATAAAATCGGAAGCATTATTCAAATAATGGCTCAGCAATGCAAATACTTTGGCATTTTCTCTATTAACTTTATCCGACGACACTTGGTTACTGCGATCCATATTCTCACCTGTTATTGAATTTTCCATTTCAGTTTTATTTTAGCTCACTTTACATAGGTTTGTCGTGATGAGTCATAATATTCGCCTTTTGTTCTGGACGTATCTATTTTGAGGGATTATAATAACAAACAAACCTTCAAAAAACGAACATTAAGGCGGTAATTATGATTAAATATATGCAATTGTTTCATGGCACTGCTTTCACCAGCATCTCTCCTAAAAAAATCAAAATTTTAAAGGATCATCTTTTTTGCGTTAATGCGGACGGAATCATCGAAAGAATCGTCGCCCCGGAAGATTCCGATTATCAGTCTTTATTGGATGCTTATCAGGGAAAAGACAACTTTCACCGTTTGGCCGAAGGCCAATACTTCCTGCCGGGTTTTATCGATTTGCATGTTCACGCGCCGCAATGGGCCCAGTCCGGAACCGCGCTGGATATTCCGCTTTATGATTGGTTGAACACCTATACCTTCCCGCTGGAATCCAAATTCTCGGATCTCCGTTTTGCCGGGGAAGTCTACGAGGACGTGGTCGGCACCTTGCTTGCCAACGGTACGACGACCGCGCTTTATTTTGCCACGGTTCATAAAGAAGCAAGCTTATTGCTGGCCGAAATATGCGCGAAGAAAGGTCAGCGCGGGCTGGTCGGAAAAGTCGTCATGGACGATCCGCAGCAGAACCCGGAGAATTACCGCGACAAGGACACCGTGACGGCGCTCGCGGATACGGAAGAATTTATTCTGGCCGTCAAAGAGCTGGCCAAATCCGCGAAGCAGGGCGTATATCCTGTCGTGACGCCGAGATTCATTCCAAGCTGTACGGACGACGCCTTGAAAGGCCTGGGAGAACTGGCCGCCAAATACGATACGTATATTCAGTCGCACTGCAGCGAAAGCGATTGGGCGCACGGGTACGTTCGGGACAGATTCCAAAAGAACGACGCCTTCGCCCTGCATGATTTCGGTCTGCTGCGCGATAAATCCGTCATGGCCCATTGCAATTTCCTGAGCGACGAGGACGCGGCCTTGTTTGCCGATACCGGAACGGCAATCGCGCATTGCCCGATATCCAACGCGTACTTTGCCAACAGCGTCATCCCCGTCGCCCATTTCCATGACAAAGGAGTCGAGATCGGGCTTGGTTCCGATATTTCCGGGGGCTTTTCGCCAAGTCTGTTCGATAACATAAGACAGGCCGTCATCTCTTCCAGAATGCTGGAAGATGGCGTCAACCCCTCCCTTCCCTCCGGGGACCGCGGCGTTCCGAATTCGCGCCTTACGATTCATGAAGCGTTCTATCTTGCTACAGCCGGCGGCGGTGAAAGCTTAAGCTTGCCGATCGGGCGTATTCAAGAGAGTTATGCATGGGATGTACAGATCATCGATACGAAACAGCCGTCCGCCAAATTGCCGATATTTGATGAGAATGAGGCTTTAGATGATATTTTCCAAAAAATCATGTATCTCGCCAGACCCGAACATATCCGTGAAGTCTGGGTACAAGGCGAAAAAGTCCATTCCCGTTAGAAATAAAAATCCAAAAAAATATGAGGTGTGCATCCAAAGTGAAAACACAAGCAGGCGAGCAAGAATTAGCGGAAATGAAGTCCCAACATCAACTAACAGTCTCACCCGATGAGAAAGTTTCGTTCGTCAAATCGGTCATCCTGGGCTTGCAGCATGTTATAGCCATGGACGTCTATGTCGTGCCTTTCCTGATTGCAATGCTGATCGGTCTATCATCCGATCAATCTAGCGCTTTGATTCAAGCTACTTTTATTGCAGCCGGACTTGGAACGATCGTACAAACCTACTTCTGCATGAAAATTCCTATGGCGCAAGGGCCTTCCTATGTTCCGCTCGGGGCGATCGTCAGTATTTTTGCCGCCAGCGGCGGCGGGCAATTGGGATGGAATTCCGTGCTCGGTTCCAGCTTAATCGGCGCCGTCCTGGTCATTATTTTGGGTCTTACCGGCGTCTTCAATAAAATTGTCAAGTCATTTATCCCGCCCATTGTAGGCGGTACGATCATCTTCATTGTCGGCCTTTCCTTATTGCCGACCGCGATAGCGGACAATATTTACGGCGCCACGGATGCTACCATCAATCAAAACGTGCTGCTGGCTCTCATTTCGGGGGCGGTGCTTCTGATTTTTGTCATCTTGAGTTCATTGATCGGGGCCAAGGGTTCTATCTTTCGGATTACTTCCGTGATCGTCGCGTTAATTGTCGGCTGTATCTCCGCCGATGTGATGGGCGTCTTGGATTTTTCGGCTGTTCAAAATGCCAAATGGTTCAGCATGCCGCAGCTCCCTTTTGCCGATTTTGGCTTTTCTTTCAACTTCTCCGCGATCATCACCATGATCATTATTTATCTCGTACTGCTGGCCGAGACAACAGGTACTTGGTTTGCCGTCAGCAATGTCATCGAGAAGACGTTATCGGACAAAAACATTAACCGGGGCGTGATCGGGGAAGGGATCAGCTGTCTGATCGCTTCTCTGCTCGGGTCGACTCCGGTTACGGGCTACTCCACCAACGCCGGAATCATCTCCATTACGGGGATTGCCAGCCGCCGCGTGTTTCTTGCGGTAGGCGGATGGTTCGTGATTTTCGGCTGCTCGGGCAAATTGGCCGCACTTATTTCTTCGATACCTACCGCCGTGATCGGCGGCGTATTCGCCATCGTCTGCGGGATTATCGCAATCAACGGGATTCAGGTAATGAAGAACGAGAAGATCGGCGAAAAAGAAATGTACATTATCGCGATCCCGATGATTATCACCTTGGCGTTAGTGCTCATTCCCGATGAATTCTTATATTCGCTGCCTACCTTCGTGCAATACCTGTTCGGCTCGCCTCTGCTGGCCGCATCGCTCGCGGCGATCATATTGAATAAATTGCTGCCGAGCAGAAAATAAGTTTTCTATTCTAATTGGAAAAGCATAGTATGTTGGTGGAAGCTATAAGAAGAAGACGCACGGATATATCCTATCCATGCGTCTTCTTCTTATTCTTAACGTTCATTGTTCATAATCAAAATAAAACCCTGTAAACTCTCCGTATGGCCGACCCTTGCCTTGTTTAGCGGAAACAGCGGCTAATCCAACTTTTGCTCCCACCCAAGCACCTTTGTCGATCACAAAAGGATCGCCTATATCGCTGAATACGCTGCCGTCCATGCTGAACCGGAGCACACAACGGCCGGGCTCGGTTACCTCGACTTGCAGGTACACTTCGGGCACTTTGACTTCGACCCTTGCCAGGACTATATCTCTTCGCCCATCGGGTTCTGACTCATATAAAGTCAGTGCGTATAAATCGGATTCGCTCGCTAACATCAAAGCTGCGGCCTTCTGTCCAAAAACGACGACTCCCGCCCGGTCGCCCGGGGAGAAATCCCATGCCCGAAGCTTTGTTGTAACCTTAAAAGCCGGGGCCGGAAACTTCTGCATCAAGAGCTGAGGGGCATCGTAAAGACCCGTCTCTTCTTCCGGAAGCGGCCATGCAAATAACCGAAGCGCCCCGTTTTCGGGCTGGCATTCGTACCACTCGTCCCGCGGATTGGCCTGCCACTGCCATTGCAACCCTAGCCTTTCCCCCCGAAAATCATCGGAGGTTTGCGGAATCGCTATTCCGGTCTCCCCGACTATATTCGGCTTGCCAAAGCTCCTCGCAGGCTCTCCGATCTTCTGATCCGGGGGTACGTTCCCCATCACAGGCCAACCTTCCACCCATTGCATCGGCTGCAAATGAACAATCCGCCCATACGCCCCTTTATCCTGAAAATGGATAAACCATGATTCCCCGTCAGACAATTCAACATACCCGCCCTGATGGGGACCGTTAATCTCGGTCGTGCCCTGGCTCAATACGATTTTGTCCTCGTAAGGACCGAATATCGAGTCGGACCGGAACACACATTGCCATCCTTCCGTTACACCGCCCGCAGGGGCAAAAATATAGTAATAACCATTCCGCTTATACAGCTTGGGACCTTCCAGCGTGGGATGTTTTACGGTCCCGTCCACAATAATGGTCCCCTCATCTAGGAGCCGGCGCCCGTCCCGGGACATCCGGCATAGCTGCAGCAAATGCTTCCGGCCGGAACGGCTAAACGCAAACGCATGGACCAAATAAGCCTCGCCGTCGTCGTCCCAGAACGGACAGGGGTCAATCCACCCCTTGGCTGCATGAACCATATGCGGAACAGACCATATTCCCAGCGGATCCTCGGCATAGCTCATGAATATGCCTTCATCCGGGGTGCTGAAGAATACCCAATACTTTCCTTCGTGATAGCGCAGGCTTGGCGCCCACACTCCTTTGCCATGCTGAACCCGGTCATATCCCGGCAAATCCAACCGTTGAATGACCTGGTTCACAATCGTCCAGTTTACCAAATCTCTGGAATGCAGGATCGGCAGCCCGGGCATATGATTGAAGCTGGAGGAGACCATATAGAAGTCCTCTCCCACACGAATTACATCCGGGTCGGAATAATCGGCGTGAATGACCGGGTTGCGATAAGTGCCGTCCCCCTGATCCGGAATCCACCCGACCGCTGTCTGGTCCGGCGCTCGCTTATTCATTTGTTCACCCTCCAAGATTCGGATTTCCCGTTCGTTTATGTTAGTCAAGAGTTCGATTGCTCATAGCTTTCTTTCTCTTCCATTAACAATCTGGCCCATTCATCCAGCATTTCCTGCGCGGTCATTTGTTTGGCCATCACCTTCTGGATCATCGGCTCCACCTCTTTTTGAACATTCCCATAGCCCGGCAGATAATAAGGGGTATCGGCAAATTTCGTTTCCGGATTATTAAGCAAATCGGAAGCCGATTTCATATAAGGAACATTCTGCACCCAGTCATCGGCCGCAGCGTCTTTATTGGCCGGAATTTCACCGTACAGCTCGGAATAACGGCTATTAATATCATGCGAAAGATAGAACGTCATAAACTTCCACACCGCATCCTTGTGCTCTGCGGACTTGGACATCGTTAGGCCAAGCGGCATCAGGCCGGGATGCTCTCTATAGCCCTTTACGCTTTGCGGAAAAGGAATCGCGGCGAATTTATTCCGGTCGCCGTCAAAAGCTTTCTCATGGGAGCTTGCTGACCCGAGATTATGAACGACAATCGCTGCCTTATCCGATTGAAAAGTCGCTGCCAGTTCGCTCCAGCCCTTGTTCAGATCATCCTCTGGAGTATAGACATTGTAGGCGCCGAGATATTGCTCAACAAATTCAGTATGCAGCGGATCATTAATCGTTGCTTTGCCGTCGGCCGTGAAATATTCGGTAATCCCGGAGTAGGAATACATCAGCATTTCCAAGGTGTTGGCACTGCCCGCACCGCCGCGGATGCTCAAGCCGTAATGATCTCTGGACTTGTCTGTCAGCTTCTCAACAGCTTCGAAAAAATCCGGCCAGGTATCCGGCAGTTCCAGACCGGCTTCTTTAAACCAATCAGGGCGTACCCACAGATTCCAGGTCTGCGAACTGTACGGCAACGCATACAATTTGCCCTCTTTGGTATCCAGCTTGCGGTTACTTTCCAGTGTCTCCTGAGAGATCAGATCTTTATCTTCCCAGGCTGCGAGATATTCATCCAACGGTTCCAGCACATCCCGGCTAATCAAATCGGCCTTGAAATCATTCATGATGTCAGGTGCCTGATCGGCGGCGATCGCCACATTCACCTTTTGCTGATATGCGGACAGATCTCCCGGTACTCCCAGAAAGTCAACCTTGATGTCCGGGTTCTGTTCTTCAAATTCCTTAATAATTTCCTCAAAGAACTGATTCCGCTCCGGTGTTACAGCCGCGGCCCAAAAACTGATCTTCTTCTGTTCTGCTTGTTCACTGCTGTTAGAATCGGCTTGTTTTTTTCCTCCCCCGCCACAGCCCGAAACCAGCAGGGACAAAGAAAGAATTAATACTGCGGATATGCGATAGATTCCTTTTCCCATTTTCATAATTGATGCCCTCCAAGATAAAAATTAGGTTTGTTAAGGAAAAAGCAGAATTAGCCTTTGACCGCTCCACCGCCAAGTCCTTGAATCAGATAGCGCTGGATATACATAAATAGCAGGACGGGCGGAATTAGCCCGATGATGCTGCCTGCGGCCAGAGAAGCGTACTCCACGCTGAACTCGCCGATCATGAACTTGAGTCCGATAGGGATCGTGAAGCGGTCCGGCGTAGTAACAAACGAAAAGGCCACGAGAAACTCGTTCCATACCCCGATAAATGCAAACGCACCGGTTGCCACAATGCCGGGGAGCACAATCGGCGTGATAATGGAAAAGATGATGCGCAGTCTCCCCGCTCCATCCACCATCGCGGCTTCATCAATCTCCTTCGGCGTCCCCGAAATAAAGCCCCGCATAAGGATCGTATTAAAAGGCACCTGGGAGACGATGTAGAAAAGAACAAGAGAGAACGGCGAATTGATTAATCCCAGATTTTTAAAGATTAGAAAAAGCGGAATAATGAACAGAATGACCGGCATCATCTGGGTTGCGAGCAACACCAGCATAAAGGCCCCTTTGCCCCTGAATTTGAACCTGCTCATTGCATAACCGTTCATAATGGAGAGCACTGTGATTGCGACAACCGAAATTAGGGATACCAGCAAACTGTTATAAAAATAAGTGGAAAAGTTATTTTGAGTCCATACTTTAACGAAATTATCCAAAGTCGCCGGACTCGGAATATATTGAATCTTTGAGCTAATAACATCGGATTCCCGCTTGAGCGAAGTAGAGATCGCCCACAGGAAGGGAAGCAAAACAAAGATCATTGTCAATGCGAGCGGAATATAGAACAACAGCTTGGAGCCGATTTTGCTCCAGATCGGACGTTTATTCATCCTGCATCCCTCCCGCCTTGTTCAGCCATAAATACAGGATGACAAAAATCATCAGAAACAAGAAGGTGACTACGCCGATTGCCGAGCCGTAACCGTAATTGCCTTCGAGAATGGAAGTCTTCATCATATAGATCGGCAGAGTTGTAGTCATATCCATCGGACCGCCGTTGGTCATGGTAAATATCATATCGATGGAGTTGAACTCCCAGATGGCTCTCAGCAGTGTAGTGAATACAATAGTCTCCTTCAAGTAGGGAAGCGTAATATAGAAGAGTTTTCTGGCCTTCCCCGCCCCGTCGACCTCACAAGACTCGTAGACCTCTCTCGGAATAGATTGCAGGGCCGCCAGCAAAGTAATCGCGAAGAACGGAATGCCTCTCCACAGTTCGGCAATCACTACGGAACCGAATACCGTATGCGTATTCGCCAGCCAGGCTATATTCTCATGAATGATTCCAAGCCGCTTTAGCAGATCGTTAATAACCCCGATATGCTGGTTATACATTAAAGACCATAGCATCGTTGTCAGTACGCCCGATACCGCCCATGGAACGAGAACCAACGAACGGACCAGACCGCGGAGCTTGAACGTCTCATTCAGCAGCAAAGCTACAATCAGCCCGAGAACCAGTTGCAACACCACCTCCAGTACGACCCATTTCACGGTAATGCCTACCGTACCGGGAAACAGTTTGTCATGGAAGAAGATGTTTCGGAAATTTTCTAATCCGATATATCCGGCCTCTTTCAGACGCGTAAAATCATAGCTCTGAAAGCTGAGATCGAACACCCGGAAGATCGGAAACACCATCACACCTACAATGAGAAAAAAGGTAGGCGCAATCAGGACATAAGGCAGCCAACCGTCGCTTTTTTTCCATCCCCTCTTCTTTTTGTATAATGGCTTTTCGTTCTGCGCCAATCTTGTAGCAGCCATAGCAGCACCTCCACATTTATCGTAATGGAGAGGTTTCTTAAGCTGAATACAATATCTTTCAAATAATGTTTGTTTTCTTTCACTGAACTGTTTGCAGATCAAAAATGAACTCCTGCCGCGCTTAACGGCAGGAGCTTTCTTGAAACTGTTTTCGGTATTCGGTCGGCGATAGCCCCGAGTATCTCTTGAATAAAACGCTGAAATATTGCGGGTTGCCGTAGCCAACCCTTTCGGAGATTTCATAGGCCTTGTAATCGGTTTTTGCCAAAAGTTCCGCGGCTTTCTCCATTCGAACACCCATAATATAATCCCCGAGATTGACATGGTAATATTTTTTGAACAAGGTACTCACATAACTTGGAGATGTATGCACCTCGCGTGCGATTGCGATCAGGTTCAGTTCCTCATCGCCATAGAAACGATCGATATACGCTTTTGCCTTGCTCAATAAAATCCGATGGGAGCTTTGCAGCTGCTCGATATCACCGCTCATGAACACCCCCGGTTCTTTCGCTACCTCTCTGGCTTGAACGGCATCCAGCGCTTCGCAGTATGACTCCGCAATTCGGTCATAACCCCAATACCTTCCGCCCACGCCGATGCTGAACGGGATTTTCAGAATTCGTTCCAATGAATTTCTCACCCCCTGCAGCAGTTCCGCAAGCTCCTTGTTGCCGTCCATTTCCTCAAAACAGAAGATCAGATTCATCCGTTGATTATAATGAACTATATAATAGGGGAACGCATGGATGTCCAGAATTTCCGCACATATATTGCGAATCGAGAACAGCAGCAGTTCGGCTTCCCGGTATGCATCCGATCTTGAGAACCTGGAGAAATCCTCCGGCGCGATGACCGCTACCTGAAAGTAGTTCTCAATGGCCGGGAACTGCAGCAATTCGATCTCTCTTGTCAGCCACTCCCGGGTGAAGCTGCCCTCCAATAGATTTACAAAAAGCTGGTTCACCATCAATGTGCTGCTTTTTCGTTCTTTCTCCATCGCCATCCGCTCTTGCATCAGCTTCTCACCGGCAGCAGCCACAGCATCCAAAATTATGGAGTTCTCCTCATATTTCAAAATATAATCGAAGGCTTGCAAGGTCAGCGCTTGTTTCGCATACGAAAAATCGTCATAACCGGTCAGGAAAATGACCTTTATGGGCATCTCCAGCTCTTTAATCTTATCCGCTAGCTGCAGCCCGTCAAGAAAGGGCATCCGAATGTCTGTGAGCACTATATCCGGATGAAGACTGCAAGTCATCTCCCAACCCTCTTCACCATCGGCTGCAATCCCGATCACATCGATTCCCCGCGCTCTCCAATCGATATTCCGTCGTAGTCCTTCCCGAATCCATACGTCATCGTCCACAATCAGCAATTTCAGCATGCTGGCCACTCCTTTCCCGGTCATAAGGAATTTCGACTCTTACACAAGTAAACGCTCCCGACTCGCTCTTGATACTCAGTCCGTAATCCGTGCCAAAATGCAGGCTAATCCGTTGATGGCAGTTGCGCAGCCCGTAGGTTATGGGTTTGTCATCGATTTTATCGGCATAGATCGAGCGCTCGAGCTTCCTTATGTCCCCTTCCTCCATTCCCGGGCCATTATCTAATACTTCAAGAATCGCTTTGCTTCCTTCCCGGAACCCTGTAACAGACAGGAACCCCGGGCCGCGCCTACCCTTGATTCCGTGATAGATCGCATTCTCTACAATCGGTTGCAGGGTCAGCTTAGGGATCGTCAACGCCAGCAATTCTTCCGGGATCTTGATTTCATATTCAAAATCCCCACTATATCTGATATTCAGAATCAACAAATAACTTCGGATATGCTCGATCTCTTCGCGAATCGTTATCAATTCACGGCCCTTGCTGAGGCCGATCCGGAAGAAATGCGTTAGAGCATCGACCATCCCGGATGCTTTCTCCTTTTCCTCCAGATCAATCAAGTGTTTTATAGAACATAGCGTGTTATATAAAAAATGAGGCTGAATCTGCGCCTGAAGCGCTTGTAACTCTATCAGGCGCTTCTGTTCCTGTTTTTGGCGAACTTCTTCCAGCAGCATCTGAACCGATTCGGAGAGCCGTGCCAAGCCGTTTCCCAGAACACCGATCTCATTGCGCTCATCCAACTGAAAATTCACATTGAAGTCGCCGCGCTCAAAACGCTTCACTTGTTTGGACAAGTAGCGGATCGGGTTCGTAAGCGTGCGGGCTACCACTGCAGCAACGATCACAAAAATAAGCAGTACGATAAGAATGATTAATAATGACACATATTTAATCGTATTCACGCTTTCGAGAATATCCTTCTCGGGGACAATGGCCGCAAGCACCCATTTATTGAGCGGCAGAGTATCATAGGCAACCTTTAACTTTTCTCCCCGCGCGCTCGTTACAGTCAGACTGCCTCTGTCGCCGGACATCCCCGCCAATTGCTCCAAAGTTTCCGGGGTAACCTCATACTCCGGAGCCATTGTTTTGGAGAAGAGCGTGCCGTCGCTGCTAATCAGAGCCAGTGTACCGTTCGGACTGATCTTCATATTTTCCATGATATTGAGAAGATAATCTTCTCGAAGGTTGATCAGAATAAGACCACTTACCGGGGAAGTTGTGCTTCCGATCATCTTGAAGCTGCTTAGAACCTGCCGCGGCTCCACAGTGTCAAACACTTGATCTCTATGACTATTCAACCAGTAATAGCCTTTATCCGACTGATCATATCTCGACAGCCAATCATTAAGATCAGCACCTACCTTTCGCGGCACAAATTCTTTCTGTAAATTGAATGAGCGTCCGTTGCTGAAGCCGACATAGATGGAATCTATCATTTGAAAATTGCCATGATATATCTCTTCGAACCGGTCATGCAACCCAATAATATCGGTGTAGCGATTCTGATCCTTCTCCTGCCCTTCATTTGAAAAAATATGACGAAACGAATTGTCATTCTCAATCGCTACCAATTGCTCGAAGATGGTGAGCATTTTATCATTAAGAAATAAGGTAGTTTGCTGGACCGTATCCGAGAGGTTGTAATAGCTTGTCTTTTGAAGCTGGCGCACTACCGATAAATAAGAGAAAAGTCCGGTCATCACAACCGATAAAATCAGGATAGGCAAAAAAAACAGCAGCAGTTTGGATTGAATCGGCCGGTCGCTTATCAAACGCTTAAGCAGCTTCAACAGTCACACTCTTCCTTTCAACTTCACTAAGTAAGCGTCGTCGTTAAATGTAAGCGCTATTATTTTGGTGCAACTATCATTTTATATCGCAAGCGTGGAGCAGGCAATGATTTTGCTTTCTTCTCCGATTTTGCAAAATAAAAATTGCGAAAAAATAGGCCAACCAAAGGAATCCGGTTGACCCATCACATCATACATTGACGGAAGATTATTCAAAGCCTTCTTAAGAGATCCTTCTTCTTCAAGCCGTTCTTCTTGGCGGTGGAGTGCCAAAAGGAATGTCCGGCTAGATGCCAGGCAATGCGCGGAAAATTGGGGCTGATCAGGATGGGTTCACCCGTGGAGCGGGTATGGATGTTATTGGCCAAAGTGGTCATGGCGCCGCCCAGATTTTTCATCGGGCCATGGCCGAGAGGCACCTTTTCAATAAAGCTTAGCATTTCGCCGGCGCCTTGGCCGATGGCCTGCCCGAAATGCAGCCCGGAGCGGATGCACCAGTTTTTAATGATCTCAATCGCAATATGATTCTGCTTCCCCTCGTAAAAGCCGTTATTCACCATGACATAAACGTATATATCCTTTTGGCGTTCCTTTTTCATATATTCCTCAAGGGTAACAAGCATTCTGAACAAGTGGGAAGGGATTCCGTCCACATAGAGAGGAAAGGCCAGGATCAGCTGGTCCATACGGCAGAGGTCGCTATATTGCTCAGGGGTAAACGGTTTTCTGCTCAGGGAAAAATGCACGATTTCATGTTCATTGCCGATCAGCGTTTCGAGGGACCTCAGCAGGATGGAGGAATTGCTTTTGCCCAGTTTGGGACTTCCGTCGATCATGGCCATTCTCATATCATAGCCTCCTTGACGGCTTGCGGGTTGTGATGGAAATACACCCTATTTCCCGTCGAGTTCAAGTTGACGCTATTCGCCGCAACCAGCGCCCTTGCCGTTTCCTTCTCGGACTCCGTGACATCGTCCCCATAGAAATGCACGGTGAAGGCGAAGGTGTGAGGATAACGTTCTCGGTGATGGGTTTCTCCGTTTTTCTTAACAAAATAAGGCAGCATGTAAGAGATGCTTCTGTTCAACACGTTGAGGACGAAGGGGCTGTAGCTTCCATAGACGCATTGGGTGATGATGATCAGCTCGTCGCTTCTGGCAAGAAGCTCGCCCATGTGCTGATAGTCGTCCTTGATCACGCATCTTCCGGGTGTTTTGGTCCAGCATCCGAAGCAGCCCGTACATTTGCGGATCGTGCCGTTGTCGGAGATGACCAATACATCTTGATCTTCGGCTGCGCCCCATGCCGCAAAATCCTGCTGGCTAAGGTCGTGCACAATCATTTTCATACTTCCCTCTCCTTTGCTTCCAATCTTTTGATGAAAACTTCACGCCAATCCCCCGAATACCGGACACCGGGATTCGTAAGCAGCGAAGCGATGCCGTGAACCATGGACCACAGAGCGATCAACCGCTGGGAATCGCCGCTTTCCGGCTGTCCCATCCTGCGGAACATTCGGTAGGCCGTCTTCCTGAACAGGGCGAACGCCGGATGCTCCATGAAAAATTCAATGTACGCCTGCCCAAGCAAGGAGACGGCTTCGCGGCTGTCCTCCCGCCCCCTGATGGACGCGCGCAGTTTATCCATAAACCGTTCCGTCACATGCTCTCCCATGGCACCAACCAGCTCATCGATATTCTTAAAATGGCTGTACGGCGCAGCGTGGCTTACATTGCATTTGGTAGCAACCTTGCGCAGGGAGAAATCCCTGAGTCCAACTTCATTAATAAGTTCAATTCCCGCTTCAATCAGCTCGTTTCGCAGGTTGCCGTGATGATAGGGCTTCTCCTTCATGGACTGAAACAACTTCCTTTCGCAAATCTTTACACTGTAAAGATTGTTACGGAAAATATTTACAGTGTAAAGGGCAGTAAAAGGATATTTTCCCGAAAACAAGAATATTTAATTTACGGCTATTTTTTTACAGGAGGGATTGCAATTGGAAGAGTTAATTAAGGAATATGCATTAGGATACTCCATGCTTCGGGAAGCCATAGAAGGACTAACGGAGGATGTGCTTCGTTACAAGCCCGGACCGGACAAATGGAGCATTCATCAAATCCTCATACATGTTACGGATTCCGAGGTCTCGTCCACATCGCGGCTAAAAAAGGTCCTGGCCGAAGACGAGCCGCTTCTGATTTCGTTTGACCAAGACGCATGGGCGAATAACTTGGGGTACGATTTGCTGGACCGTGAACAGTATCTGCTTCTGTTCCAATTGCTGCGTTCCAGTATGCAGCCTATTCTGGAACATCTGACTAGCGAACAAAGCAATCGAATAGGGGTGTATCCCGATCAGGAGCGGTTCACGTTTAAAGAATTGTTGGAATTCCGTGTCCGGCATGTCCGCGACCATCTTGCTCAAATTGAGCGGGTAAAGAAAGCTTACCGAGAGAACCGAGTGAGCTATTAAACTGCTGCAGGTGGTGTCCGGTTCCGGTTTGTTTCATGATGCTCATCCTTGAAATTTCCAGGTTCGCGTATGTTAAAATAAAGAGGAATTTACCTTTGGGTGAATTTAACTTCAGACGAAAAAGAAGGGAATAAAAATGAAACTATGCATTGGCACTGCTCCGTGCAAGGTCTGAATCGGACGAACCTGCACGGAGCGGACCTGCATTCGTCCGTTCGGCTTTGCACTTTCATTTGAATCTTTAAGATTTTAATTGAAAGAGGAGCAAAGTCATGATAAAAAAATTCAAAACGAACATCGGGGAGCTTCGTACTTTCCTGATTTTGTGGATTACACAGTCATTTTCGGCACTGGGCAGTGCAATGACCGCCTTTGCACTGGTGATCTGGTCTTATCAGCAGCAAGGGTCGGCTCTTACCACCTCGCTTTTGACCATCTGTTCCTATGCACCCTATGTCCTGCTGAGTATCTTCGCGGGTGCCCTGAGCGACCGATGGAACAAGAAGATCACCATGCTGCTCAGCGACAGCTTTGCGGCACTTTGTACCGTTTCGATACTGATTCTGCTGACAACGGGTAAACTCCAGATTTGGCATCTGTATTTGATCAACACCTTGAACGGACTGATGAACACTGTGCAGCAGCCGGCGTCGGATGTAGCCGTCAGCCTGCTGGCTCCGCAAAAACACTATCAGAAGGTTAGCGGGATGCGTTCCTTGTCCAATTCGCTGGTCACCATACTGACGCCTGTACTCGCTACTTCATTGCTTTCTTTTACAAGTATCCGGGTTGTCATCCTGTTCGATCTGATTACCTTTGCCACAGCGTTCGTGGCGTTGCTATTCTTTGTCAAAATCCCGCAAGCCGCAAAACCGAGCGGCACCGGGAGCGAGACGATATTGCAGTCGGCCAAAAGCGGCTTGCGGTATCTCAGGGACAACCGGGGAATCCTGGATCTGATCCTGTTTTTGGCCGTGATCAATTTTACCGCCTCCATCTTCAATGCCGCCCTGCCCGCGATGATGCTCTCACGTGTCGGCGGCGGAGAGTTTGCGCTGGGCATGGTCAATACCGTGACGGGGATAGCCATGATGGTTGGAAGCATTTCGGTCGCCGTCCTGCCGCCGCCTAAGAGCCGAGTTCGCGTCATTTGTAATTGCTTGCTTTTTTCCATGAGTACCGAGAATTTTATCCTTGCTTTCGGCAGGAGCACGCCCGTGTGGTGTTTGGGCGCCATCCTCGGATGGATATTCATTCCTGTTATGAACGCCAATATGGATGTACTTTTTCGCACAAAAATCCCTATTGAGATGCAGGGGCGTGTCTATTCGGTAAGGAATACCTTACAGTTTTTCACCATTCCTTTGGGATATCTGTGCGGCGGTGTTTTGGTCGACAGGGTGTTTGAACCGTTTATGGCGGTGCAATCGATGGACAGTTTGTGGGTCGCACTGGTCGGAGCGGGAAAAGGCTCCGGAGCAGCCCTGCTGTTTCTTGCCATCGGAATTTCCGGTGCATTATCTTGTCTGCCGTTCCGGGCCGACAAAAATATTTGGAGATTGGAAGAATAGTTGTCCTTTAGCCAAAACTATAAATAAGCACAGGGCAGCTTTTATAGCTGCCCTGTGCTTTTCTGTTGCATCAGCTCTATTAAAGAATCAACGTCCGTAGAGTTGACCGCATGCCGCATCAATGTCCGTTCCGAATGGAGTTCGCACAGTGACTTTGACTCCCTTGGGTAGTACGGTCATTCGCTCATATTCACCGATTCTTTGCTTGAAGATCGCATCCGTAATTTGTTGGAACCGGTATGCGGGTTGTTTCAATTCTGCCAATATGCGTTGAGCCATTTCATATTTCGAAGTTGATTTCATGTTTTTTCTCCTCTTGAGCCGGAGAAAATGCCTTAAGCACCAATAAGAGGTGTTTAAAAAGCCTACATTAACCAACTAAATTAAAACCCACGAAGCCTGTAGCTAGAGTCGCTACGTGCATCTATCAATAGATGGATAATGCTCCGGCATCCGTTTAGTTTGATCGTGAACCGTGCCAACGGACAATGAACGGTTCACCTGAACATTTACAACTTCAAACATTGATTTCAACCTCCATAAAAAAAAGGGCTACAAGAAAGGCACCCTTCTTGTAGCCCAAATAGATACACTAGCCCATAGCATTAATGAAATAGCAATGTATACCACTTTGAGTAAAGAGAATAAGTAACTTTCTTGCTTAAAAAGAATAAAACAGCTAATGTTCTGTCTTTTCTAAGTAAGCAAGAAATATTACATTATTCACTTCAACTCCAGTATACTCCTTGTAACAAGCCAGGTCTTATGAGGCTTGTAGGCCTGACCAATTGTTGAACCGCCTCTGTTTCGGCGCTTGTTTCTACGCTCCCGCTAATGCGGCGACTTGCTTCTGAAGAGCCTTCACTTGCTTTTGCAGATCTGCGGCTTCTTTGTGCTGCTTCTGCACCACGGAGGTCAGCACCCCGATGATGTCCATCAGGGACACGGCCTTATGGTCGGCAGTGGAGAAAATATCGGGCACATCCTCTGCGATAAAGCCGATATTATCCTTCTTGCCGATATCCTCCTTGTACCGGAAGGTGACCGGGGTCAGCTTGTTGAGCAGATCCATAGCCGATTTTGCGGACAGCTTCGCAATGCTTTCCTTCATAAGCCGGGACGAGGTCTGAGTCAGGTTGACGGCCCGGATTTTGCCGTTGACGTCCAGCTTGTAATCCTCCTCCGCCGTCTTGCCGATCCCCACGTTATTGTCGGCGTTCACCGTAACGGCACCGGTCAGCGTAACCAGGTCGGCGTGGGTATGATCGCTATACGCCAGCTCCTTCAAGCTGCCAGCAACGCCCAGCTGCCATTCGTCTTTGTCCTCGTTCCACAGGATCTGAGCCTTCGGGTCGGCGCCGCGGTCCAGCTCAAGGCCTTGGCCGACAGTCAAAACGCCGGTAATATCCGCGTCTTTGGCGACCAACTTGTTGCCGACCGATACGTCCTTTACCGTCAATGCACCCGTGACCTCCGCGTCCTTCGCGGTCACCTTGTTACTGACTTCGGCATCCTTCGCCGTCAGCTTGGCGGTGACCGTAGCGTTGCCGGTAATGGCGGTGTCGCCCGTAATCGTCGTGCTGCCGGCAATGTTCACTGTACCGGCCACATCCAACATCGCCGAAGGCGTAGCGGTGCCGATGCCCACGTTGCCTGAGCTTACCTTGAAGGCGCTGGACAGTTTCGTCAGCTCCTCGTGGGTATGGTCGCTATACGCCAGCGTCTTCATGGCGCCGACGATGCCGGCCTGCCATTCGTCTGCCGTCTCATCCCACAGCAGTTGGGCTTGCGGATCGCTTCCGCGAGCCACCTCTATGCCTTTGGCAACGGTCAGGCTGCCCGTGAACTCCGCATCCTTCGCGGCCAGCTTGTTGCTTACCGATGCGTCCTTCACCGTCAATGCGCCCGTAACCTCCGCATCCTTCGCCGTCAGCTTGGCGGTGACCGTAGCGTTGCCGGTTACATTCAAGCTGCCGTTTACATCCAGCTTCGCCGTAGGCGTGGCGGTGCCAATGCCAACATTGCCCGCGCTTACCTTGAAGGCGCCGGACAGATCCGTCAGCTCCTGGTGAGTATGATCGCTATACGCCAGCTCCTTCAAGCTGCCGGCAACGCCGAACTGCCATTCGTCCTTATCCTCGTTCCACAGGATCTGAGCCTGCGGATCGGTGCCCCGGTCCACCTCAAAGCCTTGGCCGACGGTCAAAACGCCAGTAATATCCGCGTCTTTGGCGACCAACTTGTTGCCGACCAAAGCGTCCTTCACCGTCAATGCGCCCGTGACCTCCGCGTCCTTCGCCGTCAGCTTGTTGCTGACTGCGGCATCCTCCGCGGTCAGCTCGGCGGTGACCGCAGCGTTGCCGGTCAGCGTAAGGTTGCCAGTCAGCGAAGCATTGCCGGTTACATTCAGGCTGCCGTTCACATCCAGCTTCGCCGTCGGTGCAGAAGTGCCGATGCCGATGTTGCCTCCGCTGACCTTCAGGTTGTCGGTAATGGCCGACATCTCCGGATGGGTGTGCCCCTTGAATTCCAGGGCCTTCAGACTGTCGGTTACACCGGCTACCCATTGGTCCGCCGCCTCATCCCACAACAGCTGTGCCGCCGGCGCTTTCCCACCGCGGAATACCTCCAGCCCTCCGTTGATGTCCATCGGCGTATCCCGGTTCGCGTACTTGTTCACTCTGACGATGTTGTCTTCCACTTCCAGTGTCGCGGCGTTAATCGTTACCATATCGCCGCTCACTGTCAGATTTCCCGCAACGTTCAAATCCTGCCATATCATCGCGCTGCCGCGTACATCAAGCTGCGCCGTAGGATTAGCGGTACCGATCCCCGCTTTCCCGTCCTTCGTGACCGCGAAGGCCGTTTGTCCGTTTTCGCCGTTCACGTCCAGCAAGGACCGGGGCATATTGGTGCCGACACCTACGTTGCCGACGGAATCGGCAAAGACGGCGATCGTATCCATATCCGCGCTGAACAGCTTGTTCTGGGCTCCGCCGCCGGAGCCCAGAGCCGTCAGCTCGGTTCCCGTGCCGTAGAACCAGGCTCCCTGCTCATTATCCCAAAGCAGCTTGGCGTTCGGAAGAACGGCGCCGTTGCTGTCTTGCCCCCGCTCAAATTCGATGCCGCCGGCAAACAGCTTGCCTTCCACCGTTATCGCATGCTTAATTACCGCATCCTGGGCGGTCAGCGTTTTATTGAAGGTCGCATTGTCGCTAAAGGCAGCCCCTTTTCCCACGTTCAGATTACCGCTGACCGTGGCGTCGCCGTAAACTAAAGCTTCCGTGCGGAAAAGCGCCTTGCCCGCAACATCGAGCACCTCCGTCGGGTCCTCGGTACCGATCCCAACCTTCCCGCTGCGGGATACGGCGACCGCTGTTTTGTCCGCCGTTCCCAGCTTCCAGCGATCCTTCACCCACTTCATTTGAGCATGGGTGGCATTGGTTTGCGGGATCTCGATTCCGTCCCCCAGAGTCATGGTGCCTGTGACTGAGGCGCTGGCCGCCGTTACGGCGCCGCGGAAATTCGCACCGCCCGCCTGCAGCGTGCCGCCGGAGACGACATTGCCGTCCTTGTCCACGGCGAATACATCCTTACCGGATACGCCGAGCTTCCACTCCTGCTTCGTCTCGTCCCAGGCAACCTGTGCGGCAGGTTGGTCTTTGCCGCGGTACACTTCGATTCCGCCGCCTGCTGCCACAGCCATCTCTTCGCCGTTTTTGTTCAGAATAACCGTCGAGCTTTTGATCTTCGTTTCATCGGAGTTTATCGTGGTGGACGGACCCCTGACCTCCAGGTTTTCGCCTACGACCAGATGGCTGCCCACGCTCAAATTGTGATGGACATCCACATCCCCTTCCGCGATGGCGCTCAGCGCCAGCAGGTTGCCCTCGGGATCGTACAGCTGGCTGTGATTATGGAGAGCATCCGCGTTCGTTTGCTTGGTCAGCTTGTCCCAGGCGCTGCCGCTGGCAATGATCTCGAGGGCCTCTCCCGCTCCCACCTTCCATGCGCGCTCGCTTTCGTCCCACATGATCTTCGCGGCAGGCAGGCTTTCCCCGCGGTATACCTCCAGACCGCTTTCGTCCACGGGCATGTCTTCGCCGTCGAACTTGTTGATCTGGATTACGCTGTCCTTCACGACCAGTTCTTCCTTCGTAACGGATGTGGTCGTCCCTTTGACGAACAGGTTCCCGTCGACCGTAACGGCTCCATTGACGTACAAACCGCCATCGATATCCGCTCCGTTATGGGCGGTCAGGGTCCCCATGATTTCAGCATCGTTCGTCACTTCAATATTTCCGTCGGAGTTGACGGACAGCATGGCTATTCCTTCGCTGTCGTTCAAAGCACTGTGTTTATGCAAACCATCGGCGTCGGAAGCCACGCCTCCGGTCAATACATCCCAGTTACTGCCGTATGCAATCTCCGACAGCTCTGTGCCGATGCCCAGCTTCCAGCTGCGGGAGTCCTCGTCCCATACGATCCGGGCCTTCGGGTTTTCCTTGCCGCGGAACACCTCGATGCTCGTTTCCTTCGATTTGGAGCTGTCACCCTCGTATTGGTTCAGCTCGATCTTATTGTTGCGAACAACCAGATCGATTTTCTCCACCGTCTGCATCTTGCCTTTGACGACTAAATCTCCTTGGATGGTTGCGGTGCCGCCGACATTCAAATTTGCTTGGAGATCGGCCTCTTGGCCCACTTTAAGGGTTCCGCCCAGCTCCAGATTGCCGTTGGCCTGCAAATTGCCGTTATCGTCGGCTTTCAGCGCGGTGCCGCTTCCCCCCGCCGTACTCAAGGTACTATGCTTGTGAAGCTGGTCTGCCGATGCACCGTTGACCAGGCCCCCGAATTTGGTGCCGTACGGGATGTCGGCCATCTCTCCCTTGACCCCGATTTTCCATCTCCGGTCCGCTTCGTCCCATTCCATTAGAGCTTCAGGAAGATTTCCTCCCCGGTGAACCGCAAGACCGCCCTCTACTCCCAGGGGAGAACCATTCTCCGCCTTGTTGACGGTGATGAAGCTGTTGTCAACCTGAGGCTCTACCCGGACGACGGTAACCTTTTCATCCTCGACGACCAGCTTCTTGACCGTCAGCGTCTCGCCGACGTTCAATTCATGGGGAATGCTTACATTGCCGTCCTTGCCGATCTCCAGGGCCAGCAGCTTTTTATCCTCGCTGTGAAATTGGGTGTGAGTATGCAGGGAATCGGCGTTTTTGCCTCCGCTTGTCAGCGTGTCCCAATCTTTGCCGTCGGGGATATCGTTCATTTCCCCGCCAACGGTGCCGATCTGCCATGACTTGGTTGCCTCGTTCCAGGCGATCTTGGCGTTCGGCAGCGATTTGCCCCGGGCGACCTCCAAGCCCCCGTTGCCCGAAATGAGGCTTCCGGTTACGGTCATCGTCTTCTCGACGGCAATATTCCCATCGGAATCCGCGCTTAGCACCGGCTCGCCCTTCAACGAATGAATCAGACTATGCTTATGAAGATCGTCCACCCGGGAGCCGTTATGCATATTATCCCAGTCCGGTCCGTAGGCAACCTTGTACACTCCGCTGCCCGCCTCAGCCGCGCTCTCCTCCGTCCCGATCTTCCAAGACTTGTCGGCTTCATCCCACACCAACATGGCACTGGGCATGTCCTTCCGGCGTACCTCAAGGCCGCTTGCGCCTTGTTCTTTGACGCTCTGGTTCATCGTCAGCATACTGCCGCTCACGACGACCCGCGGAACATCCAGGGTCGCCTGTCCGCCGCTGACCTCAAGCCCGCCGCGGGCGGTCAGGGTGCCGGAAACCGCTGCCGAGCCGGAAAGCTCCATGTCTCCGGAAGCGTTCACTTTGAGCGCCGGATCATTGTCGACCTTTACCGTCAAGGTGCCGTTCACGTCAACGTTGCCGTAGGTATGAACAGGGCCGCTGTTAATAGCTCCGCTGAATTCCGTTACGGCGGCATGAACGTACAGGTTATTGATATCTGTCGTTTTATCTTCCTCGGCACCGGACAGATAAGGATACGCGGGATCCTCCTTGGAGCCGACGATCAGTTTCTTCGCGTGGAGCACCTGCCCGCCTACGGCGCGGGTAACCACCTTGTTTCCTTCGGGGTCCAGCTCGCTGATCTCGCTGATGGCAAGGCTGCCTGTCTGGTCGTGGTTCAGAATGATCCGACCGAGGACAATCTCCTTGCGAGGATCCTCAGGCAAAGCGGAGGTCAGCTTAATCTCGGGAATCTCGTAAACGTGGATCTCTTTGTCCCCGCCCTTGACCGAATCCTTGTCCGCCAACTCCTCGTTATAGCTGACGGTGACATAGATGCTGTCCGTGGTGCTGAAGCCGGTCACCTCCAGTGTTCTTCCCGGATGGTTGTCGCTGATCAGAATTTCCTGGCTGATCTCCTCGTTATTAACGGAATCAAACACCCGGTTCAGCGCCATCCCGGAGGCAATCTCGATCTTGAGCCGGTCTACCTTGCTGACCGTTAAGCCCGTGACGATCCCCCAATCATGGAAATGCCGGTTATGAAGGCGCTGCAGCCGTTTATGGTATTCCTGATCCAGGGTCAAATCTTCTTCTTTCAATAAAAGCCCGTCAAAATAATTCATGCGTTTCATATCGTTCGGCACAATCTCACTCCTCCCGGTTCATTATTGAACGTAAGCGCCTCTTCGCGCAGTGAACCCAGACTATGCCTTATGCATGGACCGGTTCTTCCTCTTTGGCCAGCAGCTCTTCAAGCACCTGCATGGCGCCGCTGATGCGCAGCATGGTGGCGCTTAGATTGTTGCGCTTCTCCTCCAGATCCATCATCAGCTGTTGGCCGGATTCCAGCTCCGCCTTGAGTTCATTGATCCGTGCTTCCAATTGCTCTTTCATATTCTTTTCCTCCTAAAATTTTTGTGGAGTATTTACATTCAGAAATCCGCTTCGAAACAAAACTTGCTTCGGAAGCATTGAATCTTAGTTAGACTTAGGCCCCCATCAGGGTTCCGATTTGCTTTTGCATGCGGGTAATGGCTTTTTGCTGGTCTTTCAAAACGCTGGTTAGCACTGCGATGATCTCCATGGGGCTCACGGCCTGTCCATGGGGATCCGCCACTTGGCCGGGAACTTCTTCCGCAATGAAGCCCATCGTCCGATTCTTGTTGCTGCCTTTATAGTGGAAAGAAACGGGATTAAGCGAATCCAAGAGCTGCTTCGCTTCCTTGATGGAGACGTCGGCAATGTCGTCCTTATATTCCCGGGAGGAATAATAATACCAGTTGCCGTAGGCGTATACACCGCCGCTGGCATGCAGGTTGATCCGGTCGCCGCTGTCGTTGCTGACCCCGATGTCGAGAACGCAGTTCTCCCCGCTGGTCGGATAGTACTTGATCCAGGCCGAGTCGCCCCAGCCGCCGCCGGGATCGGACGGGAAGATGATCCCGTTGTTCCCGCTGCCCGCGCTTGGTACAATGGCTCCGCTGACATGCAGGCTGCTGTGGACGGCCGCATTAGCCCAGTCGTTACCGTAGTTCAGCACCAAAGTGCTGCCTGAGTCGACCAAAGCCCGGCCGGGACCTCCCCGCCGCCCGGAATAACCTATACAGAAGTCTGCACATCGGACGGTAGCCGTAAAATAGTTGGCCACGTCCAGCTTGCTGAACTGTCCGTCAAAGTTCAGCACCGCGGCCTTGATAGTACCTCCGATGGTCAAGTCGCCCGAAATAGCCGCGTTTCCGTATACCTGCAAAAATCCGTTCACGTCCAACCGGTCCCAAATGGCGACCTTTCTGCCTTGCAGGCCGGAAGAGTTCCCCACAATCATCAAGGCCTTGTAGTTCGTCGTATCGTTGCTGATCTCGGCCTCGTTCTTCACCGAATCCGGGAATCCGCGCCAGCTGGAGGTAAAGCGGATCGGGTTCTTGTCCGTCAGGATCCTTACGCCGCCGGCTACGTCCAGCTTCTCCTGGGGCTCCAACGTACCGATGCCCACATTCCCCGAAGGATTCAGCGAGATATGGTCTTCCTTATCGTTGGAGGTGCCGATTTCCAGAGAGCAATTCTCTCCGGTTCTCGGGAAGAACTTGATCCAAGCCAAATCCCCCGAGCCGCCTCCCGGATCTCCGGGGAAGATAATCCCGTTGCGGCTTCCTTTGCCGACGCTGGGGATAATCTCCTCGGAAGCCTGCAGCTTGCCGTTCACGTACAGGAATCCGTTCACGTCCAGCCGGTCCCATACGGACACCTTCCGGCCCTGTCCGGCGGATTGGTTCCCGACGATCATCAGGGTTTTGTGGTTCGTCGTATCGTTGCTAATTTCCGCCCCGTTCAGCTTATCGTCGGGGAACCCGGACCATACGGAGGTAAAGCGCAGCGGATTTTTACCGCTAAGGATGCGCATGTTGCCGTCTACGTCCAGATTATCCTCCAATGTCTTTCTCGGTCCGATACCCACATTGCCTGCGTTATTCCACGAAAGGGCAGGCTTTTCCACTAGCGTGACGCCGTCCGGGTTGTACCCCCGTGTACCCAGAATGCCGCCGCTTTTCCCGAATAGAACCGGCCCGTCGGCTTCAGCGCCGGCAAAGGGCTTCCCTTTGCCGAACCAGCCTAGACCGTAGGCGCTGTCTACCGCATTCTTGTCGGTGGCCTTCAGCCAGATGTTTCCGGCATCCTTGAGGGCTAAATCGCTGTCCAGGTAGAGCTTGCCGGAATCATTGAAGCCGACGGTATTTCCGCCGGGAGAGGTTAACCGGCTGTGCAGATGCAGGCCGTCGACAATCCCGCCCTTCGTCAGGCTTTCCCAATCGCTGCCGTAAGCGATTTTCTCCAACTGATTGCCGAGTCCAACCTTCCAGCTGCGTTCGTTTTCCACCCAAACGATCCGGGCATCTTCGGTGCCGTTGTTGCCCCGGTAGACCTCCAAGCCACCGTCTCTCGGCCCGGGAAAATGGTAGTCCGGGTCGTCCGTATTCTCGCTGTTGACTTGAACGAAACTGTTCATGATTCTTAGTTCATCTTGCGATTTATTGGTGTTTCTCAGAATCAATTCGCCCACCAGGCTCAAATCGCCGGCAATGTCCACGTTGCCGCTGAATTTGGTCGTAGGCGCTTGAACCTCCAGCACCGCTCCGTTCTGGACGGAGGTTAGGGTGGGCATGTCAATCAGCGTTTCGTCGTTGCTTGACATATCGTCGGAGTCACTTTTCGTTTTGACGACTAGAGTTTCGGCGACCACCTTTTTCCCTGCGGCCCCCGCATACACTCTGAGCGGAGTTTGCTTCGTATCGCTGTCGTAATCGAATATACAGCTCTTATCGATGACGAGGCCTTTATCGCCCTTCTTCGGAATCACCCGGGCAAGAACGATTTTGGACGGATCCGTCGGTTTCACGATGCCGTGGCCGATCTGTCCCCGTTCCCAGGTATGGATTTCCTTGCCCTGGCCCCGCTCGATGTTGCGCTCCGCCGCCTCCTCCAGGTAGCTGACCCAGATATAGATGTTTTCGTTAGCCCGGTATTCGGACAGGTCAACGGGATTATCCGGATGGCCGTCATAGATCAGGATTTCCTGGCTTATGCTTTCTTTCTTTTGCGTCTTCTCGTCCGTTACCTGTACCCGGTTCAGCGCCAACCCTTCGGTAACCCGAACCTTCATCTTCTCGCCCGAACTATCAAAGGGTTCTACCTTCAGCCCGACCACGATTCCCCAGGTATGGAGATAACGGTTATGCAGCCTTTGCAATCTCAGAAAAAACTCTTGATCCAGCTTGTAGTCCTCTTCATTCAGAAAGAGGCCGTCAAAGTATCGCATTCTCACAAATTCTTTTCCCATGAATCTAAGTCCTCCGGTTTTCAAATTTCTACTCCTCTTGCATTCCCCCAAGCAGGGTCTCTCTGCCAATCCGGCCGTATACACCGACTCGCATGGAGGGGACCTCTACGTTCAGCGAGGCATTCGTATAAAACGGCTTTTCCTTCCCGAGGGCTTCGCGGATGATTCGTACCTTGTTCGTAAGCAGCGTCCGGGTAGGGGCGGGAATTATCGAATGGACCGAAAAATAGCTGGGATCCGCAGCCCCTACCATCGCGTTCAGCCCGATCCGCCTGGCATATCCAATACCGGCCGGTTCCTCATAATCCTCTATGGCGATGGTGACTTCTTCCCCGGCAAAAACCTGCAGGATCTCCTTCAGGCCCTCCATGGTTCCCCGTTTTTTATACAGTTGCACGATGTTGCCAATCAGGTTTCGGTTCACCGAATGGCGGCTTACGCCGAGAGGAAGAATTTGCACCGGGGCTGCTTTGCGTTCCATATGGTCCGCTTCTCCGTCGTATTCCGGCCCCTCTTCCAGCTCCAACCCCAGCCATCCAGCCAACCAAGGAATAAACTGGGAGGGGGTACGGTTCGGGTCGAAATACTGGTGAAACTGGTCCAGCAGTGCCTCGATGCCAACGGATTCTTCGCTGACAGCCCCGGTCTTGCCGGACAGCATGGCTTCAAATCCTTTAAGGAAACGGCCGAGAAAGTAATCCGCCTCGGTCTCTTCAGCTTTTTGCTGAAACACCCTTGGAAGGTATTGCGTAAAGTTATAGCTTTGATCCTCCTGATTCGTTCCTTGGACGCTCATTTGATCGGTCATGTTTCCACCTCGACTTTCAGCTCTTTCAGCTTGAACAATTGATAGGGTTTCAGCTCCTGGTTTGTAAGGTCGATACGGACGACATGATCGATTCCCGGCAGCCCTTCCACCAGATGGTATAAATCGGAGGGATACAGCTTTCTTCCCGGGGGCCAGCCCTTCTGCTCCACACCCCCCGTAACGGGATCAAGAAACCCTTCGACGGCTTCCTTCACGGTGTTTCCGATGGCCTTGTCTTTACCCGCAACAAGGAGCTCGACGTTTACGTCGAGGTAATCCGGCTCCACTACATGAATCCGGGTCGTCAACAGCTTGCGTGCCTCGAGATACTCCTTCACCGCCTGCTTGATGCTTTCGATTTCCTTGAGGTATTCCATCCGGTTCTGGGTGCTAAGGACGAGGATGACCGTTACGTGCCCGAAGCGTTCCTTCGTTTCCGACATGCCGTTCTCCATGTCCTTGTTCACCAGGCAGATGGTCCGTACGGCAAGATCCGGATACCGGTCCAGCAGGTTCGGGATTTCCATCAAGCCCTGCATGGCGAGCAACTCGTAATCTTCGGCGGTTACCGCTTTATACCGTTCCGAGAACTGGCTTACGCCGCGGCGGATGCCGCTTTTCAGTTCTTCCCCGTTCTCAAGCTCGACGCCCATAAGCTTCAGGAATTGCAGTTGATTTTCCTCCGTTACCTGGTCGATCCGGTACAGAACCATCTCGCAAAACCAGGCGAACAGCTCGATCAGGGTGATCCCGGGATCGGACGGATTGTAGTTGGTCCACTCGGGATCATAGACGGGGATAAGTGCCTTGGCATCGGCTACCAGCTGGTCAAACCCCAGGTCGTCCAGGTTCGGTACTGGCAATGACATTCGTCTCCCTCCTTTCTAAGCGCCGTCATATACTTTCACTCTCCCATAGGAAAACAGTAGGGACATCTCTTTGGAAGCGGCTCCGTATCCGGAAGCTTGGCCGTATACTTTCTTTCTTCCTTCGGAATGTTCTCCAGCCCGCATTCCGCCACGGTTCCGCTCAAATCATGAATCTGGTCATTCTCTTTATCCAGCAAATAAGGGAATACGAGTTCTTCCTTCTTATTGATAAAATGGAACCCGCCGTAGATGAGCTCATCCTCCTCCAGAAAGATGTTCTCCGACCGGACCTCGTGAATCTTCAGCGGGGTCGTATTGACATATTCGTCCGTCCGGCTCAGGAACACGATATCCTTAGGCTCGAACAGCGCGATTTTGAGGTAAAAAGACGCCGCACCCTTGGGAACCTCGTTCATGATAAACGTGCGGACGGTGAAGTCGTCCGAAACGTCATACTCCAGGTCGCTGCCTTCCGGGTAATCGAAAGGCAGTCCCTCCCCGTTCACGGTACTGCATTCCAGCAGGTCGCCTTCCATGGAATCGAGACGAAGCTCCACCGGATCATAATTGCGGTAGCGCAGACGAATCTTTTCATTTTCCTTGAAGCCCTTGACCATCAAGGTTTTGACCCCGGTCCCGGCCTCGACCTGCTCCGCCAAGGAGAACAGGATCGTATTGTCATCGGTACGTACCGCGCTGGCCTTGGGATAATTGACGATCGGCTTGTAATAACCTTTTTCCAGAGGCTCCAGCCGCAAGGTCAGGCATTGGACCGATGCGTGGGCGGCGATATCGGAAACATAATCCACGCCGGGCGTATTCTTGATCACGGAGTATACCTCGGATACGTACAGGTTCTTGCCCAGATCCCATCCCGTATTCCCGTCGCCTCCGGTAAGCGGGTGAAAGAACGCCTTCAGGTTATCGATGATTTGCCCCTCCACGACCTTGCGCTGCTCCATAGAGGTGAAGGTGACGTTGGCATCGATGCCGATGCGCACATAGTCCGGACCGATGACCTCAATGCCCGGAACGCTCGTATCAAGAACGGCGGACATCCGCTCGCAGAGATAAGCTTCAATCTCGCCAAGGAGCTCCTGGCTGGGCATCGGCTTCGGCTCGTCGCTGTCCGGCACCACGATGACGGTGGCTTTGCCTGCGGCGAACTCCAGATCCCGGTTCACGGTGCTTAGGCACTTCACCTTGGCGATCTGCGGCATAGCTTCTCTAACAAGCCATTCCATGTCTTCCGCCGTTACGCCTCTCTCCCAGCTTTTCAGTGTATGGGGCCCCCGGATCTCCGCCTGCTCCGGCTCCTCCCGGTCGAACCCGCCGTCGGCCGCTACCGGATTTGTGACGGAGTCCAGCCAACTGAAGCTGTCCCATACCTTGGTGATGGAAGCTGCCTCCACGTTCCCCCTGGAACCGCCTCCATGCTTGTAATCGCACTTCAGGTTATCTATTCCCGTAGGGGGAACCATGCCGTTCTTGCCGTCTCCGAATTGAATCGTTCCGGTGCTGCGGTCCAGGATGTAATGCCTTCCGTCGGACCCCGACAGGGAAAAGGTGCTCACTTCCTCCCAGGGAACCCAGTCCCCCGTCTCGGCTGCTTCCCGCACCATCAGAACCTGGCCGGGCAGCACCGGCGTCTTCGATAGGGTGAAGCTTTGCTCCCCTTCCCCGTTGCTGGAGCCCAGAATCTCGCCGGTGATCGTGTTGGAATGCCGCGCCCATACGGCATTGGAATAAATGGCGTCGATTTGCGGAAACACCCTGTAGGTTCCTTCGTCCAGCCGGGCCCGGATCCAATACTGCTCCGTCCCGAATAAGGGCCGGGGCTCGATATCCGACGGAATGGCGAGCTGAAGGATTTCCCTTCTCGTAAAATGACGCAGGGCATCATTGACGCTGAGGGTCATCCACTTTCTGCCGTTCCAATACTCCCAGGCCACGATCGGATTCTCTCCCAGCTGCTCGCCGGTCAACGGGAAGAAAAGGGAAACGGGCAGGTCGCTGATATCCCGGTCGAAGGCCAGATAGAACATAGGGTCCCGCTCCGTACAGGGATAAAAAGGTTTGAAGTAACTGTTTTCGGTCAGGCATTCTTCCGTTGTATCGCGAAACGTAAAATTATTCTCCGTCAGCACCTTCTCAGGATGCGCCCCCACGGTATAGCTGTAATCGATGACGAGATTATGGACGGAAGGCGGCGCGAAGGTTGCTTTCGTGTATTGCAATTGGGCGATATTCACTGTTTGATCCCCGATCATGATGGGGGTGTCCTCGTAATCGTACTTATCCTCTTCGCCGTAATTGCCTCCGGTGATGCGGATCCGGATCCAGTAATTCTCCTCCCCGTTCACGACGCAAGCCTTTATCCCCGGACACTCGAAATGCATCGTTCCCGAAGCCGTCAGCGTTTCAACGGTGCAAAGGCTTTCCGGCTGCTCCGGTTCGCCTTCCTCCACTGACTTGGCTAATGTATACGTCGACTCCTGCAAGTTCTCGATCGCGGTCCATTCCGAGCCATTCCAGTATTCCCAGCTCAGCTTCACATAGCTTGTATCGGGCGGCTTGCTGATTTCGGGGTCAGACAGCTCCACGGTGAGGGACACATTGGAATGTTCCTTCGCGAAGGCCTCCCGGCAGGCGATATAAAAGGTATCGTTAACCTTCGGCTTCTCCCCGAAGGGATAAAAATCTTTGCTGACATCAACCTCGGTGCCGTTCGACAGCACCTTATCGGGATGCAGCGCTTCCGGGTTGACGATGCCCAGCTCCATCCGGATTTCCTCGATATCCGGCATCGGAGTGCCGGACGTAATGGGCGTCTTCAGCTCCGCGAAGATCCACTTGTTCGTCCAATCCATCCGTTCTTCCGAGGAGTCATAGCCCGAAACGGTCTTGGCGTATATTCCGGACAGATCGGCAAAGATATAGGCCGCGCTCCAGTCGGAATCCCTGGAATGCCAGCTGCCGGTCACATTCAGCCGCCTTGCGTTTCCTTCCTCGTCGAAGCAGTACCAATCCATGTCCAGAAGCGGCTCTTCGGAGCCTTCAGGGCTTCCCTCTACCCCTGGCTTGTTGAAATACACTGTCAGTTGGTTTCCCGGCTCATCAAAGGACAGAAGCTGGGAATGGCCCAGATAGAGCCGGTGCACCACCGTCGAATCGCCCTGGAACAATTCCGCAAACTTGCCGGTACGTTCCTCTGACAAGAGGAAATCCTGGTTGCTCCACCGGTCCTCGCCAGGGTCCAGGCTGACGGCGCGGACCGGCCGGGGCTGAATGACGGTCAACCCCTTTTCCGTTTCGAAAATCACTTCCTCCTGGTTCTCCGGCTGGGCCGATACCTTGGTCCCCGCCGGCAGGAAGCCAAGCTTGTCCCAATCGTCCTTCGCCTTGACGAGCAGCGGCGCCTTAGCTGCCCTCGGAGGCGTCGGACCGATCCCCAGCAGGTTCAGGAAAGCGATGAAGTTTTTTTCCGGCGCCTTATTTAAGCGCTCGATGACATTCTCCATCATGCGGGAAAAAATGCGGACCAGCGTCTCCGCCTTCTTATCCGCTTCCAGCGCAGGCAGGCTGTCCCATTCCTTCCCGCAATACCGATAAATGATTCGTCTCAGCTCGGGAACCAAATCTTCCTGATTCCGCCGGTCAATGTAAGGCACAAGTTTCCCCATTATTTACCCACACTTTCAAGAAAAAATGGATACACAAGATTGTATTTGCTGTTGCTGGACTTGATCGCGTAATCGATGGAAATATCCAAAACCGGAAGATCCGCGCTGGGGGTTACGGAGATATCCAATACCTCCACCCGAGGCTCCCAGTTCATGATGGCTTCCTCGATAAAGGTTTTGATCAGGGTGGCGGTGCTCATATTGTTCGGCGCGAATACCAGCTCCTGAAGCCTGCAGCCGAAATCGGGCCGCATTACCCGCTCGCCCTTCGCCGTCGACAAAATTAATTGAATGGACTCTTTGATGGACTCTTCCCCGTCGGCCCCGTTAATGCTGCCTCTTTGGGCCGAGAAGGGAAATTTCCAGCCTCGGCCCAGAAAATCGATGACTTCCATAAACTTAACCTCCTATGAAGACCGTTCCTGCGGCCACCACTTTCCCTACGGGCATGTCCGCGGGATCATTGCACGTTAGCGCCGTATCGCCGTTTCTGGCGGCCATTTTTCCGTTGATCTTTACCGTGGCGCTGCCCAGCATGATCTTCCCTTTGTTTTGCGGAGGCTTTTGAAAAGGCCCCCCTTGGGGAACATGGGCCGGAGTGTTGGTCGCCGTGGAATCCACCGTGGCCGCCGGTTTCCCCATAATCTTGACATTGCCGCTTAAAGCCCCGTCGATGATTCCCGTAAACGGATGGGGTAAAGGAGTCGGTACTAACGTCGGACCGGTGGGAATCATCACGATGTGGGTATCGGTGGCAAGAATACGGTCCCCCTGTTTCGCTGCCGGCTGTCCCATGAAGCTATCCCTCCTGTACTGAAACTAATTGATATTGACCGTTGCACCTTTCACGTTCATGGTGCCTGAAGCCTTGATGTCCATCCCCGCCGAGGACTCGATCTTGGTTGCCGCCGACGATTTCAGCTCGATGTCCTTGGCCTGAATGGACAGCTTTCCTTTGGGAGCGGCAATTTCGATATCCTTCTCCGATGTGATGGCGATTTTATTGTCCTTCGTTTGGATGACGATCTTGTTTTTGCCCGACTTATCGATGATTTGGACGGTCTCCTCGCCCTTTTTGTCGTCCAGCCGGATCACATGTCCTTTGGCCGTCGTGAGGGTCACCGATTCTTCATCCTGCTTGTCGTTGAACTTGAGAACATGGCCGCTCCGGGATTTGATCATCCGGATATTGTTTTTCCCGTCGCTATTGATGTCCGGCGGCGCATCCTTCCCGTTCCACAGAGCGCCGATCACATAGGGGCGGTTGACATCCCCGTTCTCGAAGGCGACCAGCACCTCATCGTCGATCTCCGGCAGGAAAAAAGCTCCCCGTTCCTTCCCCGCCATAAAAGAAGCCAAGCGTGCCCAGTTGGATTCTTTCATGCCGAGGAGCGGAATCTTCACCTTCACCCTGCCCGGTCCGGGCTTCTCCCCGTCGTTTGCCGAATCGTTCTTGATCACGATCCCGACCATGACACCGTATATTTTTCCGTCGTATTTGCCGCCGTCCCCGTAATTCGAAAAACCGATTCCCTCGCTCATAGCCCTGTCCTCTTCACTTTAAATGTAGTCTTGTACCCCTGATTGTCGAACTTGTGCACCGTCGAAACGATGTAGTAGATTCCGCTGAAGCGCTCGTCCATGCCGAGAAGCTTGACCGTCTTGCCCGCCTTAAGCAGCGGGTTTCCCCAGCACATGCCCTCGCCCGTGATGAACTCCCGAAGCCTGCTGTTATAAGCGGCGGCGGCCATGGACTTCGCCTCGTTCATGTCGGTGAGATTCTCCGCGGAGATGGCGATGGGGGACTCTTCGATGGCTTTGGCCGTCAGCTCGTAGCCGGATTCTTTGCCGCCCATCTTCGTCGTCTCGTCGCCCTTTTTCGCTTCGGCTTCGATCTCCTTCTTCTCCTTCACATCCCAGCCCCTTACGGCAACCTTGCTGCCGCGGGTCAAAGCACGAAGCTCCAGGTTCAGCTTCTCGAAGTCCTTCTTGAAGGTCAGATCCGGCAGCTCCGGCGACTTGCCCGCCCGGGACTTGACGAAGTACAGCTTCTTGTCGTCCGCATACAGCTCGTAGTCCAGCATCGCCGCCCGTTCCAGCAAAAACTCGTAGTTGCTCTGGTTGTTCTGGAACAAATAAGGGTACAGGGTTTTGGTATCGTCGACCACCGGAGTCAGCCCGTGCTCCTTGGCGATTTCAGAGGCGATATCGCTGTCCTTTTTCTTGGAAAAGACCTTGCTTCTCGTCCCCATGCGAAGCCGGTGCAGCAAATCGTAGCCCCGGATATCCAATATGGAGTGCTCCGAAAGGTTCAGGTCCAATGATGTTATCTCGCCGCTGATCATGGGCTCCACTTTGTCGAGGCCGAGGGAAACCTTGATTTTGTCCCCCGGCTTAAAGGTTTTCAGATCGATGCCCCGCCACGTTCCGTTGCCCGAGTTCACCATGTTCAGTTGGATAGAAAACATAGCGGGCAGGTTCAACTCGTCCTCTACCGTCACGCCCTCCACCGCAGCCGTCAGTTCATCCGAAAGCTTGCTCCCGTTCAATTCGATTTTAAAATTCGCTACGCTGATACTCATCCGAATTCCACCTTAATCCGGGATGACCAAGGTCCTCCCTACATCGTTTTGGCCCGGAAAGCCAATGGGGTTGACGATCCGGTTCAGCTCCGCGATGCGGCGCCATTTCGTCGCATCCTTCAAGGCTTCGTTCGCGATCAGGTCCAGCCGGTCCCCGCTTTTCACCACCCACAGCTTCCGGCAGGCGTTCAAGCCTTGGCTTTCCTCGATGACCTTGTCAGACTCCATAGAGGTGAAGGTTACATCCATCAGACATCTGACAGGCGTACCGTTTTCCAAAAACATCGTAAACTTCTGTTCGATCTTCGTTAAAATGCCGCGATAGGTAAAGCCGCCCCAGACAAACAGGCACACTGGAGGCCGCTTCGTGCTCTTCCCGCTGACCTTCGGGTCCAGCAGGGAAGTCAGCATCACGGTCTGCTTCCTCACATCCGTTCGCTTCTCATAGGTGTCATAAAACAAGGAAACTTTGAATTCCGGTGTCGATGATCTCTGAAACTGCATGTTGTTCTTCTCGCCCGTGTACTTTCCTTCGAAGGACACCGTGTATTCATTGGGGTTGAACATTACCTCAATGGCACCGCCGCCCATATCCAGCGGGATAATTTTCGCTTTTTCGGCCATTTACCTCAGTCCCCTCCGATCCTTTTGAATTCCGATTCTTTTTTCAAGGACTTGATAGACTTGCTCCGCCAAAAGCTTCACTTCCTCCGCGCCTATATCCAGCTTGGCTTTGGCGCTCTGGCCCGGAGCCGTCGCAGTATGGTTCTGTCCTTGGGCCGCGGCGGCCCATTCCGGAGCGGAGGCTTCCTGCGGCTTGGATTCGGCGGCCGCGGCCCGCTTCTCCGGATGGCGGAGCACGAGCTTGGGGGCAGGCCGATCCGACAGGACGCCCACCCCTTCTTCACCGGGCTCCGTCATCCGCGCCGCCCCTCCCCCTTGTCGTAGGTGGGACAAGGGGGAGGCATTGGCGAGCCGGGCGGGCGGCTCCTCGGCGGGCTCGCCGGTCACGACCGGCCACGGCGCGCCCAGGGCCGCCGGGGCCAGCGCCCGCCGCGCGGGGCCCCGCATGAGCGGCACCGCCGGCGGGAGCGGCTGCCCCCCTTCCCCTTGCCGGGCAAGGGGAAAAGGAGGAGCCGCGGCGCCTTGCGGCAGGGCCGCAAGGGCAAGGCCGGCCGGGCCATGGACAGCCCGTGACCAAGGCAGGTCACGGGGACCGAGGGCGGCCCGGGCGGTGGCAGATGCCGCCGGCCCCGGCGGGCGGTAGCGCTCGTCCAGCCGCTCCAAGGCCCGCTGGGTGCCTCGGCCCAGCACCAGCTTCAGCCCCGACGGCCCTAGGCCGCTAGGTCCCGCTGGGGGATTCGCGGCGGCAGTTACCGTCCCGTTCACGGAACCGTCTGTTGCTGCCGACGGTTTCATGAACGGCTTCCCGCCGCCGTTCCCCGCCGAAGCGGAAGCCGGCGCTGCGTGGCCGGCGCCCGGCACGCCCAACCCCTGCCGACCGCCGCTCTCCCGCTTCACGGTCAGAGGCTGGGCCCTGCCGTGAACCGGGGCCTTGCCCGCCTGCTGCCGGTAAGCCTCCAACGACTGAAGGGCGCGGATTTGCTTATTGATAGCGGAGGGCTGTTGAGAAAGTCCCCCACGATCACCACGGCCAGCCAAAGGATCCGCACTACCTATATCCTCTGTAGCTCCTCCCTCAACCGGGAGAATGCCTTGCATCCGATGCGTGAACGGCTGCTGCCTTCCCCTTAAACGTTCCGGCTCCTGCTTCATCTCCCTGTTGGTTAGACCGCCTGCGTCTTCGCTGTTACTGCCCTTTGGCAAGAAGCGCCCGGCAGCCTTTCTCTTCCCGCCGCCTGCCTCCAGCTCCCTTAAAGCCTTAGCAGCAGGGAGCTGCATGGATATGAACCTGCTGATCTTGTTATCAACCCGTTGACCTTGCGAATCGGAGCCCTTTGGGGGTAGCATCACTGTAACCACCGGGGTTAGGATCCTCTCGATGATCCGGCTTCCCTCGCCCTTCGCGTCAGCCAACCGTACCGTTTCTTTCGTGATTTGCCGTATGTCATTGTAGTGATGAATGTGGTTCGTGATGCGGACTTCCTTGCTCTCCGGCGGTTCCGCCGCTTCTTGCGGTTCCTGGAACGGCACCGGGTTCTGCCGCAAAACCAACCGATGGAATTGCCTTCGCCACCTGGCCATGCCGTACTTGCTCATAATTCCCAGAGCAAACTCCGTTTTTGCCGTTTTGTTCATATCCATCCAACCTTCATATTCGAAGTGGACCTTCCTAGCGCCGTTACCGGTATCGGTACAGTCCGTTATGGGTCAGCACCAGGCTTTCCACCGCTACGGCGCTGCTGGTCGCATTGAAGGCCGGCCCCTCCCACTTGATCGGGCAGGCTTCGATAAAGTTCCACCACACCCGCGGACTGCCCTCATGATCCAGCAAACAAATGGACCCGCTTCGCCGTTCGACGATCCCGCCTATGGCCAACTGGTACCAATTCCACAAAAAGTCGTCGGTCGTTACACCGTTTTTCAGCGTGATGTCGGAAAACTTCGTCTGCGTTAGAAAAGTAAATTCCCTATGATTCTCCCCGCCGAAGGTTTTCCGCTCCACCTGAGTTTCGATGCTAAGGCCCGAAACCTCCGAGAACCCGGCTACGGAAATGCCGTCGATCTCTACCACGAAATTGTAGGCAAGGTAAGGATCCTTCCGATATCCGGGCGCCCAAGGCGTTCTCCCTCCGATATTCACCATGTAGTGCCTCATTACCAAACCTCCTAAACCTCAAAGAAGTCCTTATTGTTCTCGTCGCCGTTCAACTGCTGATTGATTTTGCTGACTTCCTTGCACCAGCGTTCTCTTTCAAAATGCTCCAGGGACAGCACGGTTTTGTACTCCCAATGGGTGTAATACGTTAAGAAGGCTACCTCCTCATAGAGGCGGTCGAGGGGGTAGCCGACTATTCCCCCGCCGGTTCCAGTTCCACTTCGAAGGGGTGCTCGCATTTCGGGCATTTTGTTTGCAGGGCATTGGCGCCATGCTGGTTAATCCGGTTGTACATTTCCTGCAAATAGGCAAAATCGGAAGTGTACAGGTCCTCAATGACCCTGGGCGTAATCATCTTCAGCCCGTCCAGGCTGACGACGACCCGCGACAGCAGGATCACCGTCAGATAGGCCGGATTCTGCTGCACCCGGGGATCCCGGAGCGGCATGATTTCGTCCGCGGCGGTAGCCAGACGCATGGTCCCCTGCTTATGCAGCGTCCCCGTTTCGTCCACATACCCCTTCGGAAGGGTAAAACTGAATTCCGTTTGCAAAAAATCCATAACGATACCTCGCTTTATCCCATAGGATTCATGTACAAAAAACCGTCCGTAAATGCCGCAAAGAACATCAAATTGAAGTTGATAATCATACCTTTTCGTCCTGTGGTATTTGGCGTATATTATCTATTCAATTTGATGCCTTGCGGAAAATTTAATATGTCAGGCAGCCTTATCCGGCTTCCCTTACTTCACGCGGCTGACGCCTTCGTGGACCAGCTCGATGGATTCGATGCTGACCTCATTGCCTTTGGCGCTCAGAGCGCTGACATCGTACTTCACCGGCCAAGCCTCGAGAATATCCCATTGGGCTTTGTCGTTGCCTTCCTCGTCGACGAGAATGATGGACAAGCTCTTTCTGTTACCCAGCGCCCCCTTCTCTTGCACGCTTTTGCGCCAATTGTAGAGCTCCAAGGAATCGGTGAGGCCTTTTTTCAAGGTAATGTTGCCGAATTTGGTCAAGCCCGACAGCTTTCTGGAGTGGGGGGCATCCACGCCCTCCCGGTACTCTACGGCCTCCGTGGAGGTATCCGGAATGGTCGCGTCGGCGAAGGCCGCCGTTTGAATGCCGTCAATGACGACCCGGAATCGGTAATTGCGGTAGGGATCCATTCTTTTGCCTGTAGGCATAGGGTAATTCTCCTCTCGTTATGTTATTTGGACAGGGTCTTCTGGCTAACCCGGATAATGACGAATTCCGCAGGCTTCACCGGAGCGACTCCGACTTCGATAATCAATTGTCCGGCATCTCTCACGGCCGGAGGGTTGTTCTCCTCGTCTACCTTGACAAAGAATGCTTCTTCCTGGGTGGAACCGTATAAAGCCCCGTCTCTCCATACTCGGGTCAGGAACGCAGTCAGGTTCCGCTTCACCTTGCCCCACAGGCCGGGATCGTTCGGTTCGAAGACAACCCATTGGCTGCCTTGGTCCAAGGATTCCTCGATATACATCAGCAAGCGGCGAACGTTGACGTAGTTCCACTCGGAGTCGGCGGACAAGGTGCGGGCACCCCATACGCAAATGCCTTCCGGCAAGGAACGGATCACGTTGATACCCGACGGATTCAGTAACTCCTGCTCCGCCTTGGTAATGATCTTCTCGATGCCGACAACGGTATCCAGGTAGCCGTCGGAAGTACCTGCAGGCGCTTTATGAACGCCTCGGACGGAGTCCACGTAAGCGTAAGTACCGGCAACGGCACCGGACGGCGGCACCAGCTTTTGCTTGCCGGTCAGCGGATCGTTAATGAATACCCACGGATAATACAGCGCTCCGTAAGAGGAATTGAAGGAATTGCCCTGGAATTGTCCCGCGCCTTCCTTGAAATTCATCACTTCCTCAGGATTCAGGCCATGAGGCGGATCAACAATGAAAATACAGTCTTTTCTCAGCTTGCAGTAGTTCAGCATCTCCAGAATCGTATTGCGGCTGAAAGGCATGTCCGCCACGTCGGGCACCGCGACGATATTGATATTGTCGATGGTGTCAAAAGCGTGGATGCCGTCCCGGGTGGTTGCGCTGCCCAGGAAATCGATGGCTTTCATCCCATCTTCGCCGCCGGTTAAACCCAAGGCGGTCTCCTCGGTGAATTTCGGGATTTTCTCCAAATTCTCCAACACGGTCAAATCCACCAGCGGACGAACCGATACGAAAGCGGATACCTCGTTGATTTTGTCCTCGAAGTTGGTCAGCATCATGTTGTCGAATACTTCCACGATTTTGCCGCCTTCATCTCCTGCGTATTCGTCGTTGAAGGAGCTGTCTTTTTGATACTGAACAGTCAACTTAAAGCCGAAATCCTGCTTATTGGACGACGGACCCACCTTGACGGAAATCCGGTTGCCCCATGCGCCTTCGGAACGGGCCGTGACCTCGAACAGGTCTGCATTCTCCGAATCCTTTATGGCAAGGGTCGCTTTCTTGATATCATTCGGAGCCGCTCTCACCACATAACAGGATGTGCCGCCCTCGGCAAAAAAGTTGTACACGGCATAAGCCAGGTATCCGTTCGGAATAAAGTTTCCGAACTCATCGGTAAATTGTCTCCAATTGGTAACAAGCACGGCTTTGCCGATCACGCCTTTTTCGGAGATCCCTACGAAGGCCCCTACCGATGTGCCGACACCTGCGATCGGCTTCACTCCGCTAGATACTTCTTCCACATAAACACCCGGTGCTGAATAATTAGGCATCTCATATCCTCCTCGAATCGAGTGATTTTGGTCATTTTCCCGGCCGGCCGTTCATACCGACTCGGGGTTCATGACGGTGTACTGCTTACGAAAAAACCGAATACCTCCCTCCCATGAATCACTCCTTTCCAAGCCAAAACAAGCATAGGATCGGTGTTTTATATTGGATGAACTCCCAGATTTCTTTCCTGAACCCTCGGTATCGTCATGATCTTATCCGCCGGCAGCCTTACGGGAGACACGAGATAAGACAGACTGACCTTGGCAGGCTTTCCGGGAAAAACCTCCCACAGCTGCTTGATATCCTGGATGGTCAGATTATTGTAGGAAATTCTGATTTTTTCGTTGCCGCAAGCCTCCAGGTTTCCCTTTAGGTCGGTGTCGCTCAACACCGGATGCTCATGAAATAATTGGAATATTCTTCCTAGCAAAAGAAGCTCGGTTTCCCTGTCCTTCGCATAGGGAGTCATTAAGTAGTAGAGATCCAGATAAGCGGGCGGATATTGGAACTGGTCGGTGCCCTCCATCTCCTCACGTTCACTGTTTCGCATGCTCGGACTGTGGCTCAGGTAGTACAGACACATGGAGAGCTTGATCGTCGACGTGTCGATATCACTGGGTGAACCGAAGCTGATAAAGCTGTCGTCGTTCAGTTCGGGAATCCGGGCTTTCAAAAGCGTCTTCAAGCTGGTACTGACGTCTCTGATCACTGTACCGGTATCGATTGCCATGGCCTACGTCACCTCCATCCTTGTGGAATACGGCTCGAAATCCGATTTCAAAAAGGTCTTGCCCAGCTTCGCATATTCCCGCTTCGCCGCCATCAGGATCTGCTTCATGCCGATGGGGCAGGAGGCCTCGGCCGCGTAAAAGGCCGCGTTCAAGGCGATATTCTTGATATTGCCGCCGGCCATGACGAACTTCTCGGCCATGAATTCGAAGTCCATGTCCTCGTCCAGCGGGGCTCCCTTCGGGAACATTCCCCTCCAGATCCGCTCCCGCTGGTCCTTCTCGGGGAACGGAAACTCCACCTTGAAATGCAGCCTTCGCAGAAACGCTTCATCCAGGTTCTGGTTCAGGTTCGTCGCAAGGATGACAATGCCCTGATACTCTTCCATCTTCTGAAGCAGATAGCTGATTTCCACGTTGGCATAGCGGTCATGGGCTTCCTTCACCTCGGAGCGCTTGCCGAATAGGGCGTCCGCCTCGTCGAAGAACAGAATGGCGTTGGACGTTTCCGCCTCGTCGAAAATCTTGGACAGGTTCTTCTCCGTTTCCCCGATGTACTTGCTGACGATCTGGGAAACGTCGACCTTGTAGATCTCCAAGCCCAGTTCGGTGGCGATAACCTCTGCCGCCATCGTCTTCCCTGCGCCCGGAGGACCGGAAAAAAGAACATTCAAACCCTTCCCGAGAGAAAGCCGTTTAGCAAACCCCCAGTCCCCATACACGACGGAGCGGTACTTCACCTGATTGCAAATGTCCCGGAGCTGGCTCATCTGGTCCTTCGGAAGCACCAGCATGTCCCAGGTGTAGGCCGCATGGATCTTGCTGGCCAGGGACTCGATGTTCCGGTTGGATTGAAAATAACAGGCTTGGTACAGATCCTTCTCTTCCACCCGGATTTTAGCGGCACCGGCGGCGTTCCAAACCGCCAGGTCCACGCCTCCGGACAGCGCCGACCGGATCTGGCCGGCCGTAAACCGGAAGCTGCCGGAGAGCCCCTCCAGATCCGCCTTCGGGGAAAGGGGAACCTTCTTCGCGCAGGATTTCCAATAGGCACGGCGCGCCGTATCGTCCGGATACGGAAAGTCCATTTGCACGAAATGGACATCCGTGCCGTCCACCGCCATGTTCCATGGGGCTTGTCCATGGAGGAAGGTAACCGGGACCCCTTCCCGCAGCATTTCCATCAGCTGCCTGCCCTTGAGCCGGTTTCTTCCGTCCTCGCCGGCCATGGCGTCGAAGCGGGTAAAGCAAAGCGCCGATTGTTCCATGAGCGCATGCCGCTGTAGAAGCCGGAGCATGTCCCGGTACTCCATTTCGGAGTCCAGCAGCTTCTCCGTATCGATGAAGAGAAGCGGCAGGTTTAATCGGCGGCAAACCGACACGGCCGTCTCGGCCTTTGCCGGATCGTCCGGACCGCTGCAATAGAACAGCACGCTTGCGGACAGCGGTTCCGGCTCCGGCTCCGCGGGTCCGAAATACCGGATAAAACGAATCGCCTTTTCTTCAAGCTCTTCATGGGATCGGCCCCGTTCCGGATATTCTTGGTCCTCCGGTTCCGCTCTCTTCGCTACCTTCAATAGGCGTTCGTCCAGTACCGGGAATCCGAGCAGGCAGCTGATCACCCAGTTATCCAGCTTTAACGGCATTGTTATTAGCGTGTAACCGTTAGATGACTTTTCCCTTTGATCCATCGAGAACTTCATCAAAGGCCCATCCGGATCAAACAAGATCCGGGAGCGAATCCTCTCTTCCTCCGAGAGTCCGAACAGCGCAAAGAGAAAGTCCGGCGTGGGCGCCTTAGCGGAAAGATCATTTTGCAAGAAGGCATAGATCCGTTCGTATTTCCGATCCAGCTCCGGCGCAAGGCAGGCTATGATGATGCTCTTTTCCAAAGGGCCGAGGGGTAACCGCCTGGACATTCGCGGCAGCATGAGGCGAACTCCCTGACGGAGGCTGGCCTGAATCCTCTCCTCGATCCGGCGCTCCTGTTCGAGCAGCTCGGATTCCCATCGCGCCGGGTCTCCCTCAGCTGCATCCAGCAAGCTCAAGCCTTCCAGGAATCCGCCGATGTCCTCCTGCAGCAGTGCAATTTCCGCAAGGGGATTGCCGCCATCGGAAAGCTGCTCTCTCGCGAAATGAAGCTTGATCGCCAGGTCGAGCTTCCTCAGTTCGTCAGACAGATACTCCAGGTTCGAACCGTAGGCCAGCGCCGCGTCATTCACGGCGCCCTCGGAAGAAGCCTCCATCGTCGGCAGCATCGTAACTTTGGTTTTTTTATTCATCGCTCGTTGCTTCCTTATTCTCATTTTGTCTTTCATATAATAAGGAAGCGGGAACGGTTGATTTACAACTGAACATATGGAGAAATATTTGTACTAATGGGCAAAAAGAAAAGGCCTTAACGGAGGCGAAAACTCCGTTAAGACCTGGGGTTGATTGGTTCACACTGGGTAGTGCCAACAAATAGACTACCTCTCCTCTCGGCACAAATGAAGATATTGACCAAATACAGGGAAAACATCCCAATTCTTTTCAAGGGTATCTTTAGCCTCACGTTCCTCAACAGAACCCGTTATTAAGTCTCTCTTTTCCATGATTATATAGCCATCTTCTCGAAAGCCATAAATTAAACTGTTTATTTCGTTATCGGTTTGACCATCATATTCCCAATACATTGCTGTTCTTAAGAAAAGTTTAGCATCGCTCATAACTTTAAAATCATAATTCAAATATTTACGAATCAAATCATCATAAAACCCTACTGAAACCCAATCTTTTGTCACTTCTATAATATACTTAGGTTTATCATCCTCAGATAATACTGCTGTGTATTGTTGTTTCTTTTGATGACATAGGGATGCAGTCAATTCATCAAGAATGTTCCATGGCTTCTTTTTAATGTCTGACCATTCGTCACAATAGTACATTTGCATCAATTAAGTTGCCCGCCTTTCAGAACATTCGGATTAAACGGATTATTTGACAGTTCAGACTCTTATTTCCCTAGCCCGCCTTCATTACAGCTGATCAATTAACTCCTCTAGACTTTTTGCTATCTCTTCAAATTTTTCCGTTTCATGATCCTCAACAAAAATTTTTCCTGTTTCATTATGAACTACAACGACTGAACCATTTGCTTCGAATCCAATAGGTATATGTGTAAGTTGATGATTATGATTAGCGGAATACTCCTCCAGATTACGAAGAAAATCCCCTAATCCGATTCCAGGAACAACAGGTTCGAGGATTATGCTATAGCCCTTGCATTCCCCTGTTAATTCCAGAAACCAAAATGAATTAAAATAATTTTTAATGTCAGTATTTAAGTTAAAATGAAGATCATCTTGTATTTGCCTAAAATCATAAACTTCGTCTTTTTCAATAGCTTTCCACTGTACGTACCCCTCACTATTTACATCTCCAACATACATAAACGTTGATACATCCTCATCCCAACCTATCATTGGCAGAGTATTTTTATAAGCTTTCCATCTTGCATATTTTCTTTCAAAGTGCTGCTCAAGAGCGTGTTTCATGTTATCCTCACTCTCCCTATTCTATAGGTGGCGGCAGGCGGCAGATAAAAGTATACTACATGAGTTTGTCTTCATAAGACTCCTTGAACCATTCATAATTTTCAAGGATACGTGTCTTATTAGAGTCGCGGTATTATAAATATCTTCTTACAATTGCATTTAGAAACTCGTATGAAAGCGACTCTCCAAATGGTTGTAAACTATCTGCTGATAAACTGTCCATCATTGCTCCTAACAATGCTGTAGGTGCACCTATTATTTTTTTGTTATAACCCTTTTAGCTTTCTCATTGTCAAATTCATAAAGCAAATGAAAAGCCACCGCTTGGAGAAACTCGTCTCCCAAACTTTCCTCGAGTATTTTAAGACAAGGAGGTCCTGCTAATTCCTTATCCCTTATAGAAAGTTCTGTTAGAGCAGTAGTAACTTCATCAAAATCCTCTAATCTGTTAATGACAGCAATTAATTCATCATTATTCATTCTTGCAATATAGGTCTCATGATTTATCGTCCTATCTAATGCTTTTGCTTTATCCTGACTGTCCATATTACACCTCCATCTTAAACTTTGATTTTGGGCATACAAAGAAAGCTCATTCCTACTCATAATTCAAGTAAGAAAGAGCTTTTGAAAGTTTATCAAGTGTTTGAAATAAACTAAACCACATTCTCCCACCTTAAATTCTCTAGAAGTCTTCTGTCAATATATGACTCTGTTATCACTGAAAAATCATCTGAATTATTGTGAAGCCCATGCGACAGTATAAACTTATTCCCATTACCCATAATCATCTCAACACCGACCTCATTCTGCAGCTCAGCGAGCAAAGCATTTTGAGGATCACGTTTAATGATATTAACCATCTTTATATTCTGCCCTACAATCTGACTCCAATAAGAATTGCTATATTGATTATCCAAGGCACTAATCGTATAGAGATCAGTATCATTTTCGATAGGCTCGTCAGTTACGTAGCCTGTATCATCCCTTTCAACCCATATTATAACCGAATTCTGTGCGGGGTCACTGGCTGCCCCTACTACTAACCCTGATTGAAAATACATTAACACCGGCCCAGCGGTTAGTGAGAAAACGTCCTCTTGGGCTATTTCACATTGTTCCATTGCATCACTACTCTCCCACCAGCTGAATCTTATCAACTTGCAAAGCGTCTGATTCTTTACAACTTCAAATAATTTAACTTTTTCAGACGGGATAGAACTTTTTTTATTGTCTGCATCCATTGAGCGTCACCTCATTTCATTCTAAATTTTTCTTAGCGGCCTCAATAAGTAGATCTATCATTCTTATGGGCTTCCCGGTGATGTTCATGGCAGGCAGCACCTTGTTGATGGCTCCCGCCATATGGTAAAAAGAAAAGGCCTTAACGGAGATAAAAACTCCGTGATGACCTGATCATTGATTCCTCTATAAAGTTTACCTTCCAGAATATACTGGCGGAAGAAGCTTTTACGAGAACCGCTTTGTCGACGGCACATTTGATGGGGCCGTAGGTGCGTTTGACGATACCAGAGAAGCTTATCTACTAAGGTAATCCCCTTAAATAAGATAAAGAATTACTTTGAGCTTCCCTCTAATAAAGCTGCGATTTCCATCTGCCCCCATTCCTTTGCAAAGGCAAGTGCATTCATATCTTTCATAGTTTCTCCGGTATAGCTTACAGTTGTATCAATGCCGCTTCTAATTAACAACTTTGCAATTTCCACATGTCCCTTATGAATCGCGGCAAATAACGGATTCCTTTGTGGCTCGCTTACATCAAGCTCAGCACCAACAGACAATAAATACTTAACGATTTCAATATGTCCCTCGGAAGCTGCATAATTTATCGCTCCACTATCAAAGGTCCCCCCGTGGCGATTCACATCGGAACCTAAGGCTATAAGATGCTTTACCATTTCAAGCTTTCCTTCGGAAGAAGCATAATGGAGCAAAGTCCCAAATGGTGTTTGCACCATTATTAGATTTTCGTGTTTGTTAACTGCCTGTGTCACTTTTTTTATATCCTCTTCGTCGATCGCATCAAGCATTTCGTTAATGATTTCCTTTAACTCCATAATCATCATGTCCTCCTTGCGGCCAATTCTCCTAATTCATTCAGCTTCTTTATTAGATTCGTGCGAATTCGTTCAGGAGAACCACCCATATTTTCCACCTCGATTAGTTGCTCAACAACATTTTGAAGTGCCAATTTAGCATGCTGACCCTTGATTCGATTCGGAGCCCAAATCAAGTTTTCTTTACCAAATATCGGATCTATATTATATCTTCGCAGCAATTCCTGTCCTTTCTTAACTAATGCTTTTTGCGCTTCCCCGTGACCCTCTTTAAACAGAATGTGATGTGCATGAGGGTCAACCATTCCACTAGGCGGATCACCAATTAAACTTCTTAGGTGTTTACCAAAATCAAAATCACTAAATCCTTTTACCTCAAATTTAATAGTTGTACCAACTTTTGATACTTCTTTACTTAGTTCCTTAAGTTTTATTTTTGCCTCTTTCGTATCCGATAACGCTTCTATCTTCGTAATTTCTTGATTCAGACGTTCGATACAATCAACAATATTTCCTTTTTTTGCATTATCATCAATATTCTGCGCTTGCGTGCTATAATCCTCTAATTTCTTGCGTAATTTTTCTGGCGTACTTGCCATCATGACCACATTGCGGTTGCCTTGTTTCTCAATCCACAATTTGTGGCTTTCGTTTGCAATGTTGAACTGTACCATCAGTCCGGCGACAAAATCTTTAGCCTTATCCGCTCCGGCAAGCACAAGCTTCTTGCCCGACTGGAGCAGCAGCCGTTTACCGATGGAGAGCAGGCGGACGTGGATGCCGCTCTTGACGGTGCCGAGAAAGTCTCCGCCTTCACCCTCGGCGGATTCTTTAGCGCCGCCTTTGCCGCCTTGGCCTGGGCCTTGGGCTTTGGCGCCTTCCTGGCCTGGACCCGCCGCGCTTGCACCGGACAGTTCCGTCAGCAGCTTGCTGCCATTGCTCAGGAAGGAGCCGGCCTTCTGCTCGGCATCGTCCACCATACCGGTGGCACCGTCGGTCACCTGGTCGATCATGCCGCCGACCTGTTGCACCGGCTGCTCCAGCGGCTTCATGAGGCCTTGGACCGGGCCGGACGCGGCGATCTTGTCGAACAGCTTATCCGCAAAGGGGATATACTGGCGTACCAGCTCCACGATGGATTTGCCCGCGACCGCCTCGATGCCCTTGAACACGGCCTTGATGAGAGCTGAAGGCGGGTGGGTGATGATGAAGTTCAGCACCATGTCCACCGCCTTGTTGGCAATGGTCTTCATGAGCAGGGCCGGCTTGCCGAGGATGGCTACCTTCTCTTTGATGCTGCCGGCGGTTTCGGTCACCTTGGTCTTGATGCCCTTGAAGAAGCTGCCTGCGGCTTCCTTCAGCTTGGCCGTACCCTCGTTCAGAGCTTGGCCCGGGTTTTGGATGGGTAGAGATTGAAAAAAGGTTCATTACTGATGGTGTTACCATCAGTAATGAACCTAAGTTGATCAAGGCTATTAAAGGAACTGATACTTACTCATTCATTGCTTTTATCATTTATATACATTCAAAACTGCTACCTTAAAATCATTAAACATGTGTATCGCCTCATTTAGTAACTTCTCCAGCTCTTCATAGCTTCTAAAAGTTGGGCGAAATATTTGTTTATCTGTACTTATATCCCATTTCACAAGAACACCTAACGGTGAGCCTTCAAGCAATTCTTTACCTCTCCACACGCACCAAATTAAATCTACTTCTCCATACTTTAATGAAATATTCAACTGAAATTTAAAGTTTTGTTCTTTTGAAGCTAATTTAAAGAAGTTTTCCTTTTTATTATATGTCGCTTTGAAGCCCAACGTATTAAGTATTTCTAAAACCCTTTCGTTTTCAATATTTTCAAATTGCTCTTTTACAGCGACCTGATATTTTTCAGAGAGTCGTAAATACCTATCTGAAGAATTACTTAGCCGAAAAGCCTTTTGTATTTCTTTGTCCATCATAATTATTCCTCCGTAAATTTAATCTCAATATTATATTTCTTAGCTAAATTGATATACTCTTGAAGGCCACTATAAGTCTTATTACTAGCAGTTATCTCCAAAACTTGCTCAGATCCTCCGCAGGGTATTGACAAAGCCCATGACGGCGCCTTGCGGAACAGCTGGGGTAGGTTAGGTAGGAAATTGAAAAAACAAAAGTTCATTATGATGGTAACACCATCACAATGAACCCGTAGTTGGTCAAGGTTATTCAATAGTTTTTACTCAATAGGACCTATAACTTCTTTCATAAAATAGATATGCTCTACCAGTTTGACTTTATTTAAGTTTTCCAGCTTCTCCGAACCGCCTAATGCGAGAATAGGTGTAAATGCAAAACACTCTTCATATCCTGGTTCGCCAAGCTTTTGAACCGCTTCCGGATAAGGAAGCCAGTCTAGGTTTTCTTCCAAGAATGATTCATCCTCTAAATCCGAAAAGAAAAACGTAAAACCTGAAGATATACCTTTAATTTTTCCTCTTCTAAAATTGAGTTGAATCAGATATTTATTATCTTCCCAAACAATAATATCTCCCATTGATGTCGTAAATAGAACAAGGGCATCCTTATGACGAACATATACGTCCTTCAATATCGGTTGAAAAATATCTGGATTGACAACTTTTAGATAGCCTCCTAAAAAACTCCCAAAACCGTACTGTTTCCAAACCTCGAGTAAACTTTCAGGTACAGCCCCTGTGTAATTTTTAATGACATCATCGGGAGTGCTTTCCTGGAACTTGAAATCAATCAGAATTTTTTCTGACAAAGTCGTCACCTCACAATTAGAATGTTAGTTTCACATTTAACAGAACAGATTTTTTTTCGGTTTCTGTCATCTTTTCTGAGGCACCTCTTACATGCTTATCAAGCCCATCAGCTTTATTTTTCCACTGAGAACCTAATGAAGAGTTAATTCTGGTATCCCCCATCCCAGTAATATCAAGTGGATCCCCACCTGCAATTTGGTCAGGATTGTGTAAAGCAGCTTGTCCTTTAATCCACTCGGAAGCTTGATTTTCCGCTTCTTTACGTGACAACTTTTGGTTTATCCTTAACTCTTCTACTTTATCTAGATAGGCCTTTTCTCTTGTTGTGCAGCGTTTCCTTCAGGTGCTCTTCCTTGCTCTATATATCTGTCTCTGTTATGAAGAAATTCATATACGGTAAGTAAATTCAGTCCTTTTTCTTGTCCTTTTATTTGTCTATCAAATTCCGTCGCATCATGATTAGGATTTCTCTTAAACATAATTACAATTTGGGGTATTCTTTTTATACCATCTCCTTCTTTAATCTCTACGCCTACTTTTGATACGTGAACGGCAATTTCACGGAGTTTAGTTTGAACCTGCTTGGTATCGACCAATACTTCAAGAGACGTTAATTCTTGCCTTAACCGATTAATTGTTTCGATAATTTTTCCTTTTTTTGTATTGTCAGATATATTCTGCGCTAGTACTTCATAGTCCTCTAATTTCTTACGTAATTTTTCAGGCGTACTCGCCATCATGACCACATTACGGTTGCCCTGCTTCTCGATCCACAGCTTGTGGCTCTCGCCCTTGATGTTGAACCGTACCATGAGCCCGGTGATAAAATCCTTAGCCTTATCCGCTCCGGCAAGCACAAGCTTCTTGCCCGACTGGAGCAGCAGCCGTTTACCGATGGAGAGCAGGCGGACGTGGATGCCGCTCTTGACGGTGCCGAGGAAGTCTCCTCCTTCACCCTCGGCGGATTCCTTGGCGCCGTCTTTGCCGCCTTGGCCTGGGCCTTGGGCTTTGGCGCCTTCCTGGCCTGGGCCCGCCTTCGCTGACGTCGGAAGGCTCCGTTAGCAACTTGCTGCCGCTCCTGGGGAAATTTTTGTACTAATGTGCAAAAAGAAAAGGCCTTAATGGAGGTGAAAACTACTCCGTTAATGCCTGGGGGTGATTTCTTGATAACAGCAAATTGATGTGCATACAATAGAAATGGAAAAATCTTTATACGTATGTGGGTTGTATGGGTTATATGGGTTATATGGGTTATATGGGTTATATGTGTTACTGGTTGAATGATGACGTCATTCGACATTGGGTAGCCCCAAAAATCTATCTCTCCTCTCGGCACAAATGATGATATTGACCAAATACAGGGAAAACATCCCAATTCTTTTCAAGGGTATCTTTAGCCTCACGTTCCTCACCTCAACAGAACCCATTTTAAAATCTCTCTTTTGCATGGCTATATAGCCACCATCTTCTCGAAAGCCAATAACTAAACTGTTTATTTCGTTATCGGTTTGACCATCATATTCGATTCGTTCTACTTTTTCCTCAACCGACTCTCTGAGCAATAAAGTGCCTCGCGCTATTCTCAAGTTCGATGACCTTCTTATCCTTATTATCTTTCTTCTTTGCAAAGATAAACGTAATCACCGAACTCAGGATAGTCTTCCCAATTTGAATCTACACTTCCGTAAGTTTCAACTTCTTTACTTTCTTCAGTTATAAAGTTGTCGTCTGCAAGCAAACTATACCCGTTTTCTTCAAATCTAAATATCTTTCGAGCAATTTCTTTATCACTCGTTCCTTCGTATTCCCAGAAGTACCCCCCTCTTAAAAAGAGTTTTGCAGTCTTAACTTCTTTGAAATCATAGCGCAGATACGGTCGGAGTACCTCATCCAAAAAAATCACCGATACCCATTCATTAGCTATATCAATAATATACAGTGGTTGTTCATCCTTACTTAGTACGGCGCTATAAGGTTCACGGTTAATATGGCACTTACGAGCAGTTTCTTCGTCTATCTCTTTCCAAGGACGCTTCTTGTTAAGCGACCATTTGGTACAATACGATAACGATAAATTCATCTAGTTATACTCCTTTCCTGTAACATCACGTATAGTAATTCCTTTTTCAGTAGCAGCGTCAAGAACTGACTGAGGGATAGGCTTATTCTGTACAGGCACTTCTAGTATTAACTCACCGTCAAGACGTTTACCTTTTAGCTTAGTAGGATTAAAGGGGCTATCTGATATTTCAGTGCCAGCCGAATACTTCTTCTTAAATTCATTAAGGTAACCTATACCTGTTTTTTCATTTATCTCGGATAATTGAGTATATTTACGGGAAACAATCTCTTTGCCAGGATTATACGAATCAACCCTATATTTTTTACCATCAATAATTACCTCTACTTCATTAGACTCATACCTTGGACGATTCGCCTTATTAAACTCTTCTCCTTCTTGAAATCTCTTTTTTAGCCATTCAGGAAGAGATTTCTTTTCTATTGGAGCTTGACCCGTCCCCTTATCAACTTCACTTACTCCCGCAGCCTCTTTCTGCTCCATAAGGGTCGTGCTTATTGTCGATACAAGTTCACTCGTTTGTTGAAGCTGAGATTGCGCTTTATTGGAATCGGGCGAAGCCTCGAGTACTTTCAACTGCTGCTTTAACTCTACAATTTTACGCGCTATCGATTCTTTTTGGGCCTTATCTTCTAATGTTCGCGATTGTTCTTCAAATTCCTTTATTTTCCTGGATAACTCTTCCGGCGTGCTTGCCATCATAACTACATTGCGGCTGCCCTGCTTCTCGATCCACAGCTTATGACTCTCACCCTTGATGTTGAACCGCACCATGAGCCCGGTGATAAAGTCCTTGGCCTTGTCCGCTCCGGCGAGGACAAGCTTCTTGCCCGATTGAAGCAGCTGTTTACCGATGGAGAGCAGGCGGACGTGGATGCCGCTCTTGACGGTGCCGAGGAAATCTCCACCTTCACCCTCGGCGGATTCTTTAGCGCCGCCTTTGCCGCCTTGGCCTGGGCCTTGGGCTTTGGCGCCTTCCTGGCCGGGACCCGCCGGGCTGCCACCGGACAGTTCCGTCAGCAGCTTGCTGCCGCTTCCCAGGAAGGAGCCGGTCTTCTGCTCGGCATCGTCAACCATACCGGTGGCACCGTCGGTCACCTGGTCGATCATGCCGCCGACCTGCTGCACCGGCTGCTCCAGCGGCTTCATGAGGCCTTGGACCGGGCCGGACGCGGCGATCTTGTCGAACAGCTTATCCGCAAAGGGGATATACTGGCGTACCAGCTCCACGATGGATTTGCCCGCGACCGCCTCGATGCCCTTGAACACGGCCTTGATGAGAGCTGACGGCGGGTGGGTGATGATGAAGTTCAGCACCATGTCCACCGCCTTGTTGGCAATGGTCTTCATGAGCAGGGCCGGCTGGCCGAGGATGGCCACCTTCTCTTTGATACTGCCGGCGGTTTCGGTCACCTTGGTCTTGATGCCCTTGAAGAAGCTGCCTGCGGCTTCCTTCAGCTTAGCCGTACCCTCGTTTAGGGCTTGGCCCGGGTTTTGGATGGCCTCCAGGGCCGTCATCACGCCCGCATAGATCATGCTGAACGGGTTGAACCACGGCTTCACGGAGATGTTCATGGCAGGCAGCACCTTATTGATGGCTCCCGCCACTTTGCCGAAGGCGCCTTGCAGTGTCTTAAACACGCCCATGAGGAGCTGGAACACCTTCATGAGACCTTTCTCTTCCCTGCCTCCCGCGTCTTCTTTCTTGCCGTCGTCGTCCTTGACTTCGGCTACGGGCAGCGGCTTCAACTCGCCGAAGAGGCCCTTCACCAGATAGCCGCCTACACCCGACGCGCTCAGGAACTGCTTCAGATCCTGGATCTTCAGGTTCCGCAGGGTATTGACGAAGCCCATGACGGCGGTCGCCTTGCGGAACAACTGGGGCAGGGTGGTGGCCAGCCACTTGACGATTTGCAGCAGCACGCTGCCGCCTCCCGTAGCAAAGGCCAGGGCGATTTCAGCAGCGATTTCTGCGGCTTCCAGGAGTTTGCCGAACATGGCCTTGAAGTCGCTGTTCAGGAAGGTCTTAATGCCGTTCAGCACTTTGTTATATAAAGTCTGTACGCCTGCCAGCAGCGTGTCGAAGGTCTTCGCCATGGCATTGAGTGCAACGGTGACGCCTTTCTTCAGCAGGTCCGCCGCTTTGTTGACGGCTTGGATGGCCTTGTTTACGGCCCGGTCGATCAGGCCGCAGATGCGCTTGGCGATCCCCGGAAACTTCGCGAACACTTTGTTCACCAGGCCCTTCAGCACTTTGCCGAGTCCCTGAATCGCCTTCACAATGAGCTGACGACCCTTTTCGATGAGGGAGACGACGACGGCCTTTGCTTTCTCGAAAATGGTTTTGACGGCTTTACGCAACTGGGTGAAGATGAAGTTGACGGCTTTCTTGAGGCCCTCGATGGCCTGGTTGGCTTTGTCCTTGATCCAACCCCAAGCCTTCTGCAAGCCGTTCCGTTCGTCCTTTTCGCCTTCCTTCTTCTTCTCATCCGCGTCTTTCTTCGCGGATTTGACTTCCTTCGCGGCGTCCTTTTCCGCTTCGGACAGGGTCTTCTTGACTTCGCCTTCCTTCTCTTTCTTAATGTTGTCGATGTCCCGGCGCTTCTCGGCCGAGGCGGCGCCAGCCTCCCGGTCGTACTCTGCCGTGGCGTCGTTGATCTCGCTCTTCCACTGGTCGCGGTACCCCTGCACTTCCGCTTTGGCTGCCGCCTGCTCATGCCGCTGCTTTTCCTTGGCTTCCGACTTCAGGCCCTCGATATGGGCCTGGGTCTCGCTCTTGGCGCTGGTCATGCCGGTATCGAAATGGGCCTTGCCCTTGTTATACTCGTCCTTCCGGCTTTCCATGAAGCCGTGCAGCATAGACTGCATGTCGGGGTTGATGCGGGAGGCGATCTCCGGAGCATAGCCCGGCGTCTTCTTCACCGAAATCGCCGGATGGGCCGCAGCCCGCAGGGCATGGGTCGCCTTCAAGACGGCGGAGTCGCGCTTCGGCGCGATGCGGTTCTCGCCGAAGTCCTGCTGGGTCTGGGCCAGTTCGGCCTTCTTGGCCCCTTGAACATGCCGGCCCGCTTCGCTTTGGAAGCCGGACAGCTGGGACGGGTCCGCTTCCCCGGTCAGGCTGATGCCAGGCGCATGGGAGGCGAATTCCCGCGCCTGGTCCATAATCTCATCCGGATCGTCTTCCTTCTCCGATCCGGAGGGGAAGCTGCCGGGCAAGCCGTGATTGGCGGCGCCGCCTTGTTTTTCGCTGTTGAAACGGGAGAGCTCTCCATGCTTCGGCTGGCGGTTCGCCACGGCCGCAGCGGCGGCGCTATGCTCCCCGTTTCCATGCCCGGCGGGAAGCCCGGTGGGCGCGGGGATGCGGGGCAGGACCGCCTCCGCCTGACGGCGCTGCTTCTCCAGCGCGCCCCCGGACACGGATACGGCGCTGGAGAAAGCATTGACCATCTCTGTTGGGCGGATGCTGCCAAGCTGCTCGAGTATAGCGCCGGGGTTCTCGCCCTTGATATGGATGGCCGGAGCCTTGACGGCTTCCTTCGGCGCAGCCGCGGCGGCAACGGCTGCGGCTTCAGGCGCAGCGGTATCGTGGCCGCCAGCCTCCTTCGCGGCGGATGCCCCCGCCTTGGCTTCGCCAGCCGCGTCGGCGCCGGGCGCAGCTTCCGCTTGGCGCGGTGCCTTCGCGCTCGCGGAAGGCGCCGCCTCCGTTGCGGCTGCAGCTTGCTCCGCATCGGCGTGCTGCGCCATGACTTTGCCGCCCGACGCCGGCTTCGGCGCAAGCGCTGCTTCCGCAGCTTTGCCTTCAACCGCGGCGTAGGACACCGGCGGCTCAACAGGCTGCGGCTCCTTGTCCGCCTGCGGTTTCGCACCAGCCCCCGTATGGGCACCAGCCGCCGCAGCTTGAGCCGCTTGATCCTGGCCGCGCTGCTCACTCGTCGCGCCTTTCACGTCACTAGCCTTATTGTCGCTGTCACGCTGATCCGCCTGCTTTTGCGGTTCTTCCTGCTGTATTAGTTCCTGCTCTTCAGTGTATTTCTGTCTCTCCTGTTCCTGTTTCACCGCCTGCCCCGCCAGCTCCGTCTTCCCCTGTTGTCCCTGTTCCCGAACAGGCTTTTCTTCTTTCTGCTGCGGATTTTCCTTATCCACGGCTTCCGCTTGAACGGTTCGTTCCACTTCCTTTAGTTGCAGTAGTTTCTCTTGGTTTTGGCGTTGCTTTCCTTCAACCAGCAGCTTCTGAACGCTGCGGTAACCCATGGTTTTCACCAACATGGCGTACTCGGCCCGGGTTACGGAATCCGGGTTAGCCAGTACGCGGTCTATGAGTCTCTTTAGCTCGGCGGCAGTCATGGCGGCAGGCTTTTTCTCGGCCTTGGCGGCCGAGGTTTGAGCAGCACGCTTACTGGCCGGAGCAGAGGTTACGGATGGTTTTTGCTCTGCGATCCTCGTTTGCATATGAAATTCACTTCCCTTTGATATGTCGTTACATAAATAAAGGTATTTTCAAAGGGGATTTCACAGCCGGATTGCCGGAAAAGAACAAAAAAAGGCCCATCATGATGAAAAAACATCACAATGAACCTGTCTCCCGCTATCCTCGAATTCTTCCGAAGATCCCGATCCGTTACATAGGCTACTCTAGTTTTCTTCAACCTGTCCCGATGCCTTCCGAAGCTCATTGGCCAATCGGTGGAGTTCTTCCCGGGCCTCCCGCTGCTCTACCGCTTCATAGGCCGCCTTCAAAAAGCCGATCACTTTATTCGCATCTTCCTTATTCAACATTCTCTCTTTCACCTCCTGTGTTTCTCCGGGCTTTAAAGGGTTTTGGACCTCAGGCCGGGATAGCGTGTCCCACCATCCTACATTCCCGCTCGCTATATCCAGGTCGACATTGACGTTATTCAGCAATTTGCCCAAACCCTTCGGCCCGTTATCATATTGATAAATATGGATCCCTTCCACCTTGCGTCCCCGGCTCCAGGCATAGGTCTGCCAAAACCCGGTACACGCCTGCGCCTTCATGGCCGCTTCCACGACCGCTGCACTTCCATATACGCCCGCCGTATATCCTTGAGCCGTTGCCGTTTCCCTGGCTGCCTTAATATATTCCAATACCTTGTCCATCTGGGATGCAGTCGCATCGAAATCCACGGCAAAATAAATCCGGCTTCCTTTCGGTTGTCCAACAACCGCAGCGGTTTCTATGGCGATTCGCCCGTCGTTCAATCCCGCGGTCCGCCCCCCTAAGGCACGGCTGGCCGTTGTTTCGAATACGGAGACTATCTTCAGACCTGCGGCACTGATATCCCCGGCCTCCTTTTTCGTAAGGCGTTTCCATCCCGACGGCACCAAATAGCGGCATACAAACTCAAAACCGTCCGCCCGAAACTGTTTTGCAGATATATGGGTCAATGGGGTCGCGCAATCAAATCCTTTCGCCATCCTGTCTTCCCTCTTTTCACGTAATATAATAAATCTCTGTTCGGTCCGTTACTTACCCATCATCTTTAGCAGCAGCCCCCCCGCGGCAATAAACAGACCGGCGCTGCTGATCATTGTTCCGATTAACCATCTCTGGCTTTCCACCAGCTTGGCCTTGAGTGCGGATATTTCATCCCGCTGTTCGTCCAGCCGTTGATGTGCCGCCTTGCTGCCTTGCATTGCCTCCTGGGCAATATCCCGCGCGGAATTCATCATGTCGAGCTTCGTTTCGACCCTGGTCAGCCGCTGCAAAATTTCGTTCATTTCATCAGGCATAAAGCACCCCCGGTGTGTTTTGTCCTCAGGCAGATGATTCATATGGTCCTATCAACTCCAAGATTAAAAAAGAGACTACAACCCGCCTGTAATCTCTTTTTTTATAGTGCATTCTTGCATGTTTTTCTTAGTAGGACCGGGCTGCAATCCGCGAAAGAGACCGCAGCCCGGACCACTCTTCATTCAGCTTTGTACACTTTTACAAAAGATTGATTTACGGCTCTGTTCCCGCAATCAGCGTTCCGCCGGAGTAAACCGTGATTTTGGAGTTGTTCGCATAATCCGTTGCCGATCCGTTGAAGGAATAGTCATTAGTCTGCTGGTAATAAGACAAGAGGCCCTTCCAGAACTTCAGTTGAACCTGTACCGATCCGCCGGGCTTCAGGGTTCCCGCCGTGCCGGAGAAGCTGAGTTCCACGTAATAATCACTGTTTGTATTGCCGGTTATCTTATGGAAGCTGGCCGAGATGCTGTTCTTGATATTCCTGTTGCCGGCGGAATCACTCACATTTCCATAGTCAATGCTATAAGATTGGTTTTTTTCTCCATCGATCGTGTAGTAATATCTGATCTTCAGATCGGATAAATTGATCGGTTTGGTACTGATGTTTTCAATTAAGATCCTTGGCTCAATCGTATTGGTATACGCGGTTCGAACGCCGTTATAAGCCTGCACCTTCACCCACTGGATCACCGTCACATTTTGAACCGCTGTGGAAATGTTGCCGTTCGCATCCGCAGCCGTCCAGGTTACGACCGTTTTACCCAATGGGAATCCGTCTGCCGGAGCATCATGGGTCACGGTTGTTCCGAAGATATCCGTAACCGTCGCTTGGCCAAGATCGACTTGGGTTTTCGTCCCCGTTCCCACTACGGTGATATCCGCAGGTGCTTTCAGAACAGGCGGCGTCGTATCCACTACCGTCACGGTTTGCACGCCGGTGCTGACATTTCCGCTCTCATCCGTCGCCTTCCAGGTGACCTGGGTCGTTCCCAACGGATAGTCTGCCGGTCCGTCATTGGTTACGATCACTGGGAAAATATCCGTGGCCGTGGCCTTACCGATGTCCACCACGGTTCTTACGGCTGTGGCTTCCACGGTTTTGTTGGCCGGCAGGGACAGGACAGGCTTCGTCGTATCCTCCACCGTCACCGTTTGTACTCCGGTGCTGACATTACCATGGGCATCCGTGGCCGTCCAAGTCACTTCGGTGGTTCCTACCGGATAATCGGCAGGCGCGTCACTGGTGATGGTCACCGGGAAAATATCCATAACCGTGGCTTCGCCGATCTCAACGATCGATTGAACCGCCGTTGCCTCTACCGTTACGTCCTTTGGAAGCGTAAGGATCGGCTTCGTCGTATCCTCCACCGTCACGGTTTGCACACCGGTGCTGACATTACCGTGGGTATCCGTGGCCGTCCAAGTCACCTCGGTGGTTCCTACCGGATAATCGGCTGGCGCGTCACTGGTGATTGTCACCGGGAAAATATCCGTCGCCGTGGCCTGTCCGATCTCGACGACCGATTGAACTGCCGTCGCCTCTACCGTTACGTCCTTTGGAAGCGTAAGGATCGGCTTCGTCGTGTCCTCCACCGTTACGGTTTGCACACCGGTGCTGACATTACCATGGGTATCCGTTGCCGTCCAAGTCACTTCGGTGGTTCCTACCGGATAATCGGCAGGTGCGTCACTGGTGATGGTCACCGGGAAAATATCCGTGGCCGTGGCTTGTCCGATCTCGACGATCGATTGGACCGCCGTTGCCTCTACTTTCACGTCTTTTGGAAGTGTAAGGATCGGCTTCGTCGTATCCTCTACGGTCACGGTCTGCACACCGGTGCTGATATTACCGTGGGTATCCGTTGCCGTCCAAGTCACTTCGGTGGTTCCCACCGGATAATCGGCTGGCGCGTCACTGATCACAGTCACCGGGAAAATATCCGTGGCCGTAGCTTGGCCGATCTCGACAATCGATTGGACCGCCGTTGCCTCTACCGTTACGTCCTTTGGAAGCGTAAGGATCGGCTTCGTCGTATCCACGACGGTGATCTTCTGTACTCCTGTACGCACATTGCCATTGGCATCCGTGGCCGTCCAGGTCACTACCGTCGTTCCCGCCGGATAGTCTTCCGGGGCATCGCTGGTTACAGTCACGGGATAAATATCCGTGGCCGTAGCTTGGCCGATCTCTACGGGGGTTCTTACCGCCGTTGCTTCCAATGTGATATCCGCCGGTACCTTCAGCTCCGGTTTCGTCGTGTCGATGATGGTTACCGTGACAATGCCAATCGTCGTATTCCCGCTGATATCCTGCGCGGTCCACTTGATTTTTGTCGTTCCTAACGGAAGATGGGTTGTGATATGTCCCTGTTCCGTAACAGGACCTTCAACGCCGGGTGCATCGCTGGAAAGGATGACCGGGAAAATATCCGTCACTCCAGGAATCTCCAGTTCCACAGGCGTATTCAAAGCTGTTGCTTCAATCATCAAATTCAAGGAACCTGTAAAATGCATCGCAGGCTTCGTCGTGTCGATGACCGTAATCCGCTGAATCTTGGTAATTTCGTTTCCGTTTTCGTCCTTCGCCTTCCATATCACTTCCGTCGTACCCAATGGATAATCCTCCGGGGCGTTGTTGGTAACAGTGATTGGGAAGATATCCGTAGCCGTCGCTGTGCCGATGGCAACCGGCGTTCTTACCGCCGTCGCTTCCACGGTCAGATCCGACGGAACCGTCAGCTCCGGTTTGGTCGTGTCCACAACGGTAATGTTTTGCGTTCCGGTGCTGACATTACCGTTCTCATCGGTCGCCGTCCAAGTGATTTGGGTCGTACCGATCGGATAATCCTCCGGGGCATCATGGATAATGTCGACTTGGAAAATATCACTCGCCGTCGCCTGTCCGATCTCTACCGGAGTTCTTACGGCCGTAGCCTCTACCGTCACATCGTCCGAAACCGCAAGAACCGGCTTCGTCGTATCTGCAACGGTAATGCTCTGTACCTTCGTCGTCACATTTCCGTTCGCATCCGTCGCTATCCAGGTTACCTTCGTCGTGCCGACCGGATAGGCCGCCGGGGCATCATTCGTTACGGTAACCGGGAAAATATCACTTGCCTCGGCAAGGCCAATGGTTACCGGCGTCGTTACCGCCGTGGCTTCCACGGACAGATCCCATGGAACCGTCAACTCCGGCCCAGTGGTATCCACTACCGTAACAGTCTGGACTTTGACCACTTCATTGCCGTTATTGTCCTTTGCCTTCCAGATTACTTTGGTTACGCCGATCGGATAATCCTCCGGAGCATCATTGGTAACCGTGGTCGGGAAAATATCCGTGGCCACCGCATCACCGATATTTACGATAGATCTGACTGCCGTCGCTTCCACCGTCATATCGGCGGGAATCGTCAGCTCCGGCTTCGTCGTATCCACTACGGTGATGTTTTGCACTTTAACGGACTCGTTGCCGTTCGCATCCGTAGCCTTCCAGGCCACCTTGGTGGTGCCGATGGGATAAGCTTCGGGAGCATCATTGGATACCGTCACGTCAAACAGATCCGTGGCCGTAGCGGTACCGATGGATACCGGCGACAACACCTCCGTCGCCTCCACCGTCATATCGCCGGGAATCGTAAGGACCGGCTGGGTCGTATCGACAATGGTTACCTTCTGAGATGCCGTCGATGTATTTCCGTTCTCATCGGTGAACGTCCAGGTGACAACGGTCGTACCGATAGGATAATCCTCAGGCGCATCATTGCTGATCTTGATGATTTTGTAAATATCTGTAACCGCAGGCTGCGTCAAAGTTACAGCGGTTCTATTCCCGGTGGCTTCCACCGTCACTTCCGCCGGCTCTTCATAGCCCGGTGCCGTCGTATCCACTACCGTGATGGTTTGCGCGCCGGTGCTGATATTTCCGTTAGCATCCGTCGCTTTCCAAGTAACCGTCGTCTTGCCCAAAGGATAAGCTTCCGGGGCGTTATTGGTAATGGTCACCGGGAAAATATCCGTGGCCGTACCTTGCCCGATATCATCGATTACCGTCGACACCGACGTGGCCTCTACCCGGATATCCTCCGGAACCGTAAGTACCGGTGCCGTCGTATCGGTTACGGTCACGTTTTGGGTACCGGACAGTTTATTTCCGTTCTCATCCGCAGCGGTCCACGTGACTTTCGTAGTGCCTACCGGATAATCCTCAGGCGCGTCGTTGGTGATGGTCACCTTGAACAGGTCCGTGGCCGTTGCCTGGCCGATGTTCACGGGCGTTCTTACGGCCGTAGCCTCCACGGTTACATCCGGCGGAAGGTGCAGGGCCGGCTGGGTGGTATCCACCACGGTTACCTTCTGTACCACAATGACTGTATTGCCGCTGGGATCCCAGATTTTCCAGGTTACCTTAGTAATGCCTATCGGAAAATCCTCAGGGGCATCGTTCGTCACCATTACCGGGAAAATATCCGTGAACCATGGTTCCCCGATATTCACCGGCGTCCGAATTCCCGTTGCCTCCACCTGAATATCCGCCGGAACCTTCACCACCGGCTTCGTCGTATCCACCACGGTGATGTTCTGGGTTCCCGTTACCCTATTGCCGTTCTCGTCGATGGCCGTCCAAGTGACTACCGTCGTTCCCAGCGGAAAGTCCGCAGGGGCATCGTTCGTCACCGTCACAGGGAAAATGTCGGATACCGCAGGTTGTCCGATATTCACCGGCGTTCTCACCGCCGTCGCCTCTACCGTCTTGTCTCCCGGTACTGTCAACAGCGGCTTCGTCGTGTCTGCAATCGTTATATTCTGATATTGCTTCACCACATTGCCGTTCTCATCCGTGGCCGTCCAAGTGACTACCGTTTTACCGATAGAAAAACTGTCCGGCGCGTTATGGGTTACCGTCACGGGGAAAATATCCGTGGCCGTCGGTTGCCCCAAATCTACAGCCGTTTTTATGCCCGTTGCTTCCATGACGATGTCCTTGGGTGCGATCAGTACCGGAAGGGTCTTGTCCGTTACGGTAATCTTCTGCTCCAGTGTCGTAACGTTGCCATTTTCGTCCTTCGCTGTCCACAGCACCTTCGTGATACCTACCGGATAATCCTCTGGCGCATTGTTCGTAATGATTACATCGAATAAATCCGTTGCCTTTGCTTGTCCGATGTCCAGCGCCGTTCTTATTGCCGTAGCCTCAACGGTAATATCCTCCGGGATCTCCAATACGGGCTTGGTGGTGTCCGCAATGGTAACCAACTGCTCGGCCAAGGCAACATTGCCGTTCTCATCCGTTGCCTTCCACACTACCTTGGTCGTTCCTACAGGATAATCCTGTGGCGCGTTATTCGTTACGGTAACTCCGAAGATATCCGACGCCGTCGCCGTTCCGATCTCAACCGGCGTTCTTCTGCCCGTGGCTTCCACAGTGATATCGGCAGGCGCTACCAGCAGCGGCTTCTTGGAGTCAACAACGGTCACATTCTGGTATGCCACAACTTCATTTCCGTTCGGATCCGTAGCCGTCCATTTTACCTTGGTTGTTCCCACCGGGAAATCCTCCGGCGCGTCATAGAACACGGTGACCGGGAAGATATCCGTAGCGACCGCTCCGCCCAGCGCAATAGGCGTTCTCAAGGCGGTAGCTTCCACCACGATGTCGCCCGGCACGGTAAGTACCGGCTTCGTCGTATCCTTTACCGTGATTTTTTGAACCTGTGTCGAAATATTCCCTACAGGGTCCTTAGCCGTCCATTTCACGGTCGTCGTCCCGATGGGAAAAGCGCCAGGCGCGTCGTTCGTCAATTGGACATCCTGGACACTTACGTCCTGCACCGTTGCCGTGCCGATATCCACGGGGGTGAGCACGGCCGTTGCTTCAACGGTTTTATCCGCCGGCGGCGTAATGACCGGATTCGTCTTATCGATCTTCACCTCGGTTGTCCGAACCGGGGATGTATTCCCCGCCGCATCAACGGCCCAGTAGGAAACGGGCATGATTCCCTCGGCGGCAGCGGAAAAGGTGGCAGTCGCACCGTTTACGACCTGCTCCGTGCCGTGCTCCCCGATCTTATAATGGATTTCCTTCACGCCCGAGCTGGCGTCGGCGGCCGTCAGCGTAACGGCAACATCCGAGTTGTTCCATCCATTGGCATTCTTATCGGGAACAAACTGGCTTGTCAGCGTCGGGACGGTTGTATCGATTTTCACCGCCAGCGTTTTGGCCGCTTCCGCATTTCCCGTTTTGTCAACGGCCCAATAGCTGACATTGGTGATTCCTTCCGTACCGATCTCAACGGCAGCCGAGCTTCCCGTCGTAATTACCGGTGCATCGTCCCCTAGCTTATAGTCGATGGACTGGACTCCGGACAATGTATCCGTCGCCTGAAACTGAAGGCTTACCGGGCTGCGGCTCCAAGCGCCTTGGGCCGGTGCTCCGGTGACCGTCGTTACCGGCGCCGATTTGTCGATGTTAATCGGACCGAAGGTAACGGTCGAATAATGGTTTTTGTCATCATCGCTGGTAGCTGCGCTGTCAATGGCTTTGCCCGTAGCAGTTTGTCCCGCTCCTTCCGTGGCAAACACCTGGTCCGGCGTACAGTACTTGATGGCAGACAGCGTATCCGTCGCCGTATAATGTACCGTCACCGAACGGTTCGTCCATGTGCCGGCGGTGTAGCCGGCCCCCGTGTCATCCTTCGCGCTTGCGGTTATCGTCGGAGGCGTCTTATCCGTCAGGTTAGAACCGAAGGTTCCGATTTCAACCTTGAAGGTGACGGGAGTCAAGCCCTGTACCGTTGCCTTCAAATCCAAGGTCTTAACGAGTGTAGGGGTCTGTGAATACACCTGATATCCTTCACCTAAATAGGCCGCGTTCGTATTGGCTGCCGAGGCATATCCGTTGGCGTCCGTCAGCACCGTAATCACGTTGCTGTTCAAGCCTCTCATGACAACGGTTATGGAATTGTCAAGGACGGCCTCGAAGGTGACGGGAACACCCGCCAAAGGGTTCCCGGCCAAATCTTTGACCACTACGACCTGCGGGGTCATATAGCCCCGTCCGCCCGGTATGACCGAGGTGGCTTGGGATAATTTCATTTGCTGCAGCAGCGGGGACACCGCACTAAGCGTCCCCGTTACGGGATCGCTTAACATCTCGTCATTCGGCGTTACTCCCGATGGGGTACGAATAATCGTGCCCAGAACTTCGTCGGTACCGATGGCGGCTTCCGTTGCCGCCGCAGGCTGGCTCGCCGAAGCATCGACCGACGTATCGGCGCCGATGGCGGAATCGTGAAGAATTTCACCCTTCCCGTTGGCAGGGCTCGCCGCATTTGCCTGACTCGATTCGGCAAGCCATCCGACCGGAAAGATCAGTTGTGCCAGCAAAACAAGACATACAAGTATGGCAACTCTTGGTTTGATCCGTTTCATTCTACACTCTCCTATCTTTTTTTGTGTTGACCTGATCGTAACTGTTTGCACTGCTTCTTCTCATGCAAAGACCTCCTTTCACTATCAAAGGTAAGTGAGGCATCCTTTTTACAACTCGTACCGCTTTACGATCTTTTCGTCCGGTTGACGTAATATTCGATTTTGCTATCCAACCATGCTTCCGAATCCGCAAATACCTCTGCGATGATTTCCATGGATGCTTGTCCGATCAAAGCCGCAGCTTTTTCCTTAGCCATCCGGAAGGACTCCGCTACTGCCGCCTCATTGAAGGTTCCTTTCTTTTTCATCGTATCGACAAAGGTTTGATTGACCGAAACCACGGCCGTTTCGATAGCGTTCTCCGCCATTCCCAATACCTTCTGCACCGATTTATGCTTTATTTTCTGCTCCATTTCTCGAATTTTGCTTTTGCATAAGGAGATTAGCAGCTTGGTAAGCACGCCTAAAATCGGAATCAGCATGAATTCGATGAACGTATGGATGATTTCACTCGATACGTACTCCTTCATAGAAACACCTCCCATAAGAAACACTCACCAATGACCAAATAATGGAAAACTCAACTCTAAAACACTAATTGCTAGATCTCATGTTCAATTGCGAGAAATAGATTTTGATTACAGATTCGATTCTATGCTTGCACCTTCACTCTGAAAAATATGGTAAATCAAAGCCTGTTTTCACAACTTCCAATAACAAAACTCGTTCCAAATACCCTGAAATTATCTTTTCAAGGGACTTGCTCCTTTTCTTGGTTGTGTAATCTATGGTTTTTTTTACTATCTATATATAGAGAGAAAATCTAGGTTGTGCAACAAGAAGTGATAGATGCTGATGCTTCGGTTATCACAATTGCCTAAGCAGCATGTGCAGTAGAAGGAGTACGTGGCGCGCTGCGGCTCAACCTGACGGGCGCCCCGCAAGAAAAACTAAACCCAGGGGAAGGAGTAATCGAATGAAATCAGCCAGGTGTATTGAGCGGTAACCTTGGTTCCCGCTTCATGTTCACTCCATCTCGGCATAAGTTTTCCTAGTGCAATAGATTCGATTCGTAGAAATTGCTTTGCCTTCATTCTCACAGTTCGTTGCCTTTAATCATTTAGAACTATTCACTTAATATGGAGGATTTCGATATGGAGAATCGGGATGAAACGGTAGAAACGTGCAGAAAGCTTTTGAAAAGGGCAGCATGGAGAATTCAATATAAGACTCGAATGCAGCAGGTCAGGGAATGCAATCCTTTTCTCGATTATCAGGTGTATGACAACAGCTTCGAAGCCCACGTGCTTTCCAAAATTTATGTCGACCAACTTCTTGAAGTCATTCCTTGGGAGAAGAGCAAGTACATCATTCAAAGAACCGTCATAGATGGAATTTCTGAGCAGGAGGTAGCAGACGAATTGAAAATAACACAACAGGGGGTCAGTAAATGGAAACGGAAGGGGTTAGAATTGTTGAAGCAAAGCCTCACTATTTCAGCCAAACCGTAAGTAGAGCCCAGAGCGGCGATAAAGAATCGATGGAGGAGATTTTAAACTTATTCGCGGGGGATATCGAGTATTTGTCCAAATTCATCATGCTGCCCAAAGAAGAAGCCATTCAGACTTTACGAATCGAGTTAATCAATATCGTCCATGAGAATTTATAAGTCCTTATTCTTACGTCATCTTAATTAAAAAACAATCCCCTCCAGTGGGCGGATTCGCTTCGCTGGAGGGGACTTCATATGCCGGCTGGGTCACACTTCCGGGATCTACGGTCCCTTTGCCGACGATCTATTGCCCATCTCTAATCATTCTCGGGTATCACACATCACAATGTATTACGCCGCAATTCATAAAAATACTGCACAATCGGATGCTTTAACTTTATCTTCTCGGACAGGTTTAAGATCCGCTTTTTCCCAACCCTTCTGTCAACCAAAGCTAGAACATTCAATAAGATATCATTACTCTCTATGCTTTCCTCAATTGAAGTAGATAAATACTTATTAGCTAGAGCGATAAAATTTGATTTACTTAATGAAGCCTGTGCTGACAAAAGCTCTTTTGCATGTTCTGTAATTTTTCTGCTTCTGGCTATTACTATTAAACGATCCTCCGGCACCGGTCCCTTTGTATCTTTTCTGACAGCTTCAATGTCGTCATTGGTGATGGGAATTTGAATATCCGGATCATTCTTGATTTCAAGCTCCGTTTGATACCATCGGATCGGGTTCGTTTTATCACTCATATTGAGTACGTTCTTTTTATCTATCGAAATATAACAAATCCCTGATTTATCAGGCAGATAACGGTACCCTGGCGCGCGGTATTCTACTCTTCCAATTAACGCAGGACTGAGAAAGCCATCCAGTTGTTGCTTCAATTTACTCCAAGACATGGTATCCCCCTCCATATAAAAAACAGAGGAAAGGCTTGCTGGCTCCGGGTTTGTCCCATCTCCATTCATCCGATCCTCCGTCTTTTCATGTCTTTTTCTATTTTAACTTGACGGCTTAATCCCCGTGTTCCTCTGCCCCATCCTGCTGCTTGCTTGCAAATTCATCCAGCAGCGCACGCACTTCATTTGTTGACTTTGCGTTCATTAAGGTATTTCTTAACTCACTGGCTCCTCGAAATCCGCGGACATAAATTTTAAAGAATCGGGGTAGAGGGCTGAACGAACGCGGCGGCCCCAGTGCTGAATAGTGGTCATGAAGATCCAGATGCAGCCGCAGCAAATCAAGCAATTCCTCGCTGCTATGCTCTTTCGGCTCCTTCTCAAAAGCAAACGGATTATGAAAAATACCGCGCCCGATCATAATCCCATCCACACCGTATTGCTCAGCGAGCTTTAGGCCGGTCTGACGGTCGGGAATATCCCCGTTAATCGTCAAAAGGGTATCCGGCGCCACCTCATCACGAAGCTTCTTGATCTCCGGAATCAGTTCCCAGTGAGCATCCACCTTGCTCATTTCCTCTCTTGTGCGCAAATGAATAGACAAATTAACAATGTCTTGCTTCAAAATATGGGTTAACCAGCCGCGCCATTCATCTACGTCACTAAAACCGAGTCTTGTTTTAACACTGACGGGCAGTCCCCCGGCTTTGGCAGCCTGGATGAGATCCGCTGCGATTTCAGGACGACAGATCAGGCCGCTCCCCTTCCCATTCTCCGCTACATTCGCTACAGGACACCCCATATTAATATCGATGCCTTTGAATCCTTCTTTCGCTAAACCGATGCTCATTTGACGGAAGTATTCCGGCTTGTCCCCCCAGATATGCGCTACCATGGGCTGTTCATCCTCTGTAAAAGTCAACCGCCCGCGCACACTATGGTTGCCCTCCGGGTGGCAATAGCTCTCTGTATTCGTAAACTCCGTAAAAAACACATCCGGTCTGGCCGCTTCACTTACAACATGGCGAAAAACAACATCCGTCACATCTTCCATGGGCGCCAGTATAAAAAAGGGCCGTGGTAAATCACGCCAAAAATTATCTGTCATATCAAAAACCTCTCTATAAATACCAGGACAGTTCTTTATCCCGAAGTAGTAAAATCAACCTGTCTATGCCTTATTAAGGGTAGACATCTAAACGAGTATATCATAGCTCCAGGAGAAGTACACCTACCCAATAACTTCAAAAAAAGGGACGCCCTTTTTTTAAGCATAAAACAGAAGACACGCAGGAGTTTCCCGCTGTCTTCTGTTCCATTATAAACTTCTTAACGTTTCAGCAGATAATTCATGATATTAACAAGTTCTTATGAGGTAGAAATCCGGAACCAATATAACGTCTTAGTTCTTACCGCCATAGCCCTTATATGTGGCATAAACTTCATTTGCATATTGATCTGCCAAAATAGGACGGCCATAAGAATCCGTAGCTCCCGGATACCAGTAATCTCCTCCGTTATAGTGCAATAAGCCGTTATATATATTGCCGAATTTGATAATCTTTTCATTTAAAATCAGTGCGCCCAAGTATACCTGATCTTGTTCACTGCCGTGATTATAAGCATAGCCAAACGTTGAGCTGAATTGTGATAAATAGGCATTACGCGTGTTCGGCTCTACCTGCATCAATCCGTCGCCGGCCGATGGACTGCCTGGCAAGCCTGCTCCAAAGCTGCTTTCCTTTTTGATAACAGCACATAGCAATAAAGCAAAATCCCCGCCTTTCCCGAATTTATTGTCCGCATTTACGGTATATGTCCATATGTTGCTTGGAACTTCGGAAGGCTTTGTTACTGAAGGCGTCGGCGAACCAATATAAATCTTAACCGACGACATTTTATCATTGACCGTGTTGCCAACCCAGGAAGAACTCGAAGTATAGGTCCATTTGGTTCCTCCAAAATTATCATTCTCATATACCTCAACAGTCCAACCGCTGGGAACCTTGAGCGAGGACATCCAGTCATTCGGAATTCCTTTGGCGTTCAACTGAGAAAGAGTATAATTGCCTACTCCAAGGGTTATGGCTGTTCCACCATAGTTTATATCTGCATAGAATGTCACTCCGTCTGTTATCGGCGGTGTAGTTCCGCCGCCGCCTTTCTCCCATAAAGCAGGAACATTGGATGGCTCCCAACCTACGAGGGAAGTATGCGCCTGACGACAAGTATAAGTACTTCCATTATATGTTACCGTATCATTTACTGCATATGCCGTATTCGGAGCCCATGCTCCTCTATCGGCTGCACTCACCGGTAAGACTACACTGAATATGGATAGGAATACTGCCAAAACTACCAAAAGTGATAGGGCTTTAAAAGAAGACTTTTTATTCGTCATTTCAAACCTCCTTTTATTTTTTTATCTGTGGTTCGCCTATGAGGCGAGCCACAGGTTTAACCGTACTATTTCAATGCATCAAAGTAAGCAATAGCCTGAAGCATGTTTTAACAATTCTTTAAGTTAGTTCCATAATTATGAGCCATCAAGAAAATTATTACAATTCTGACAAGCAGCCACATGAAAATAATTACGATGGGATACATTGATTGGTTTAAACCTTGAAGTGCACAGAAATCCCGACTTCAACTCGATATATAACAAATCAATCGTAAAATTAAAGAGGCTAAGTCTACAGGTCAATAAAGTCAACCTGAAAAACTTAGTCTCTCGATTTTGTATCGTTTATATCAACAAATGATGACCGTACTCATTTAGAAACGTATGATTAGCTTTTACGGAATGTCATCTATATTCCCACCTCAAAATCATTTGAAATTGCTAGAGCTAAGAAAACAGGATCAATTTGCCCGTTAGGTTTAATAACATTTAGGTCTCCACCTAGTATTATTCCTAGTTTCCCAACCGCTAAAGCTCTTGAGATGCTTCCGCAGATTCACCAGAAGATGGTACTATTACCTCACCTACGAAGCTAATTACGGAGTTCTTCTTCCTATCTACAAAAGGATTTACATTTCTATCAAAATTTCGTAATCAGTATATAGGCGCCCGTACAAAATAATAGGCGAGCCAACTTCCCTTAAGTCGTGTTTTGTATATCCGCTTCCTTTAGTATTTGGCGAGCACACTTAACTCATGCTGTTCCCACGCGAAAGCCTAAAAAAAGAGTCAAGGAATAATATCCTTGACCCTTAATCGTCAGCTCTTACACATTTATACCCAAGATTTTCAATTGTTCATTGATTTTAACCTCAAGATCAGCGATTTCTTGTTTGTCCTGCTCTAATAGCTTAATCACTTCATCCAGGTCGATGGTTTGCTCTTCTTCAGACGTATCCACGTAGCGAGGGATATTTAAGTTAAACTCGTTTTCTTTGATTTCTTCTAGTGATGCCACATGAGCGTATTTATCTACATCTACACGATTTCGGTACGTTTCAATAATCTTGTTGATGTTGTTATCCGTAAGTTTGTTTTGATTCTTGCCTTTTTCAAATTCTTTACTTGCATCGATAAACAAAATGTCTTTTGTTTTACGATTTTTCTTGAATACTAGAATCGTAGTCGGGATGCTTACGCCGTAAAACAAGTTAGCAGGTAGCCCTATAACTGTATCGAGGTAGTTCTTCTCAATGATGGTTTGGCGAATTGCGCCTTCTGCTGCACCACGGAACAAGACACCATGCGGTAATACAATCGCCATGGTTCCCGTATCATTTAGATGATACAAGCTGTGTAAAATGAAGGCATAATCTGCCTTGGTTTTAGGAGCGAGTTTACCGTATTCACTAAAACGCGGGTCTTTCAATTTAGTTTCGCTATTGTCCCAATGAGCAGAATAAGGAGGATTGGCAACCACAGCGTCAAAAGAGCGCGGGTGGTCGATTCCTTTTTCATCCGGTCCGTCAGGCCAATCGCTTTCAAGCGTGTCCGCATTAGACAGCGTCATGTTGTTAAATGAAACGCCATGCATCATCAGATTCATGCGAGCCAAGTTGTAGGTTGTCGTATTCTTTTCTTGACCAAAGAATTTAATCGCCCCTGGCTTATCTCCACCAGGCAGCTCCCCTTGAACGGTTAACAGCAAGGATCCAGATCCACAAGTCGGGTCATACACTGCAAAAGTCTTGTCCGATTCTTCCACACCATCCGTGACTATTTTAGCCAGAATTTTAGAAACCTCATGAGGTGTGTAAAACTCTCCACCTTTTTTACCTGCGCTTGCTGCAAATTGACCAATTAGATATTCATAGATCGCGCCAAGAATATCTTGGCCATCTTCACCTTTGTAATCAATACCATCAACCAGCTTTACGATCCGGTTCAGTGATTTCGCACGTTCATTTGTCGAAGAACCAAGACGAGAGTCTCCAAGGTTGATATCGTTAAACACGCCACGAAAATCATTTACGGCTTCTTTGTTTAATTCAGCGTTCTTATTGAAGTTGTCAAACATCGTTTGATAATCACTTGGGATCACCATACTGTTATCAATTTTGTCAACTAAGGATGCCCATGTATCAAGCGGCGCAATGGCATAACCTAAACTTGAGGATATATCCTCCAAGTAGTCCTTCAAATCGTCACCCTTCGCTTGATCTAAATAGGCCTGATTGATCGACTCGCCTTCGGCAACATCAAGAATATTATTTTCAACTAAATATCGTTCCTGATGCTCGGAAAGATAACGATAGAACATAAAGGCTAAAATGTAGTTCTTGTATTCTGCAGCATCCATGCTTCCACGAAGCTCGTTTGCCATCGCCCACAGTTTTGTTGTAATGGTTTGTAGTTTATTGCTCATAATGTTTGTTATCCCCCTAGATATACAATCGTCACATTTACTGCTCGTTTTTGAGGTTTTCCGTTTTATATAAGTTGTACCCCTCATAATGAAAGCTTGCGTCGATGCCTTTCATATAAAGTTCACGGTCATTGATCTTATCTGTAAGCGCTGCTTGCTTCAAAGAATCGGTAATCCCTAACTTGTTTTTTAAAGCCATAACTTAATCCTCCCGTCAAACAAACATTTGTTGTAACAGTGCTTTCTTCTGTTCTTGCAAGTGTTCCAGCTTACGCTGATGAAGGGTGATGAGTTGATCAATATCGGCGAACACCTTTCCGATTTGCGACTGTTCCTGCGCCGAAGTCGGATAGCATATGATTGTTTTGGCAAGATTCGTCCGGCTTATCGAGAGAACTTTGATTCCCTGCATGAGCGGTAGTAATTGTTGATGATATGATGGTGAGTTCATATAATATCCAAGATAATTGGGCTGCATTTTTACCTTCGGTCTGCAAGCTATAGTGTGTAATCCTGATACCACAGGAATGCCTGTAATTCCTGCTATTTCAGTAGCTTTGCCAACCGTTTCATCCTCGGCGGCATCGGCAATCAGCACATCACCGTCTTGGAGAAGTTGGCCCTGATAATCGGAAACCTCGGCTCCTGTTATGAACGGAATCACATCTTTGCCGCAATCAGTAACGGCACCATATTTAATGAGAATATCACCGTAATGGACACTCTTTATTTTGCCGTCGTCATAGTTCAAATCTGCTCTTGAAAGAGTGTTGTTCGGTATCGGGTCGAACACCGAATTAAACTTACGCTGTTCCCAAGCGTCAGTAAATCCAGGGAAACGAACTTCAGGAAAATCTTCGCCATCTTTTGGAAACATTTTTCGGAGCAAGCCAGCCTTCATGTTTTTCACGTTATTTAGCTTACGCTGATGAAGGGTGATGAGGCTGTCAAGATTTCTAAAACAACTACCTATCTTAGCTTGTTCGTCTTTATTTGATGGAAAATGTAATGTTAGATCTCCAAACTCAGAAAAACTAATTGATTTTCCATCCCTGATACCAAATGTAACAGTCTTAAGCGATTCAATAAATTTGAATGTTTTAAAAAGAGTTTTCCAAAATAAATTATCATGTTCGTTAGTTTCTTTAGGCTTGAAAATAGTATAAGCAGGACTAGTAATGCCTAACTTATCAGATAGTTCAAATCCTCCTTGAAACGAACGTAAACTAATTACGAAATCACCAGGGTGTATAACCTTATAATCTCTTAATGTAGAAGCATCATATTTAATATCAATTCCAACTTCATCTCTATAAACTACACCAAACTCTTGGGTCACGGATAAAACCGGTAGTTTTTCATGTCCTTTTTCAACTATCGGAGTAAATAAATCTTTAGCCTTACGTTGTTCCCAAGGAACAGTGAACCCAGGAAATCTTATTTTAGGTACATTTTCTTTCATATCGCTCATTTCTGCTCTCCTTGTATGCCCTTAATTTACTTTTTTTATGTTTTCCTTGTGTTAAATGCATTTTCTGCACTAACTACTTATCAATGGTTAGATTGGTAGTTTCCTAATTGAAATAACCCCATCCCGGCCTTGACCGTTACCTCTCCGCCAATTCATCCGCCAGTTTGTAAATTGCATCGCGCAAACCGTTTCGATACTTCATTTTAGGCAAGGATTGCACTCCTTCGTCAAGCGCAAGTGTCATGTAGTTAGAACTGGCTTGAGCGATGATGTCACGGATTTGACCGGTATCATCCAAATCTTGCATGCCATAGCGATGGCGGCTGAACAACTCACGCATCCCGGCACTTGTAATAATTTCCGTGATCCCCCACTTCACGCGGAAGTCAAGGAACATGCGATCCAAGCTAATATTGTTCGCTTGCTGGATGATCTGTTCACTGTCGTTTAGCCTTGCAGGATACTTGAAGTCAGAGCCTGCAGGTGGAAAATGACCTTTGATAATTGCGTCCGCTGCATTCATAATCTTGGCCGCATAGTTGCGGTCATCCAATCCATTCGCAAATTGGTTGATTTTCTCCTGCGTTTCTTTGGCTTCTTCCTTCTTACCTTCATGAACCTGGTTCAATAATTGTTCTACGAGTTCCGTAAGATAATCATAGTCCACTTTAACATCCTTCACGTGGGTCATCCGCAGTTCGATTTGGTAAAGAGGAATCTTCTTCTCTTTAGCAATATGTGACTTTAGTTCATTGGTTAAGACGGTGGTCAACATCACTTCTTGCTCGGAAGTCATCCCTAACTTCTCTAGCAACTCATCTGGATTGTCATAGTTAAATCCAACTTTTTCGCCATCCACTTCTTCAGGATCATATTGCTTTAATTTGGCCATGCCCCTGTTGTATTCACGAAGCAGATCAAGCATATCCTCCTTCTGTTTCTCAGAAGGCGGTAACTGTTGGAACTCCACCGTCATGCTGCTTAATTTTTCAACAATTTGTTTCACTTCGTTAAACACATCTTCAAACGGTTTGGCAATGATCCCGTCTTTTTCATTAGAATCACGTTGTTCATCACTAGACAAAACGGCAGAATCTTTATTGGCATACACAGCAAGCGCTTTATTCATCAATTTCTCGTTGTGCGCCGGCCAGCGGTAATTGACTATACGTCCCCAAGGTTTTTCTTGCATATCCGCAATTCGGTTCGTTCGTGAATAAGCCTGGATTAACAAGGCACCCTTCAAGGTTCGATCCACATAAAGTGTGTTCAGCTCAGGCGCATCAAATCCTGTTAATAATTGATCCACCACGATCACTAAATCGAGGAACTTACCATCGGAAGCAGATTTATTCAAGCGTGAAGTCACATCTTGCGTATAGCCAGAAACATCATCCATCCCGAAAGCTTTACCAAATTCAGCATTATAAGCTTGGATGGCCTCATACAAACCTTGATTTGTAGCAAGCATGCTATCATTATTCGATGAATTTTGACTGAATGTCACGGCCACTTTTAGAGTCTGTCCGCCGTTCTTCTTATTTTCTTCGTTGACACGTTGAAACTCATTAAAATACATCATCGCCATTGGCGTACTTGCTTTACCGCCGCCCACGTGCGTCGTAAACAAAGCATTATATTTACCTTCATTAGAACGGTTGCGCCAATGTTTGAAAATATCCTCCACGACCAGTTTGACATGATCCGGATTCTCATCGTAGAAGCTGGGTTCAACCGCATCATCCATATCTTCCTGGGAGAGATTTCCTATTTTCTGTTGAATTTGTTCATCCGTCCATTTAGGATAACGTTCACGATAGAACGCAGGAAGATAAACTTCCTTCATCTGTTGTTCGTCAATCGTTGTCTCAAAATCAACTTTGAAGCCTAACACATTCCGGTCCGCAATCGCCTCACGAATGGTATATGCATGTAATAACGGGCCAAAAATATCTTCCGTTCGAAGTCCGGTCGTTGTCTCATCAAACATTGGCGTCCCGGTATAACCAACCCAGGCCGATCTCTTAAAGGCTTTCTGAATATTTTTGAAAGAGTCGCCGCCCGTGGAACGATGTGCTTCATCCACGATAAACACGATATTCTTGTCTGGAGCTTGAAAAGATTTGCGTTTCACTAACGTATCCAGTTTTTGAACGGAAGTCACAATGATGCTGTTGTCTTTACTTTTTAGCTTACGACTCAAATCGCTTGTGTTATTGGTGTCTTGAACACTGCCAAATGTGTCTTCTGTCGCATCCGGGTCATAGGCTTGATAATTTTCATTGGTTTGTTTGGTCAAGGCAATTCGATCCACAACAAAGACAACCTTATCCACTTTAGGCATACGGCTTGCAAGCCAGGCCGTCTTGAAACTTGTAATCGTCTTACCTGATCCGGTTGTGTGCCATATGTAGCCGATTTTATTTATGCCGAATTCAAAATCGACACGTTTCAATCTCTCGATCACGTTTTGTGTCGCATACACCTGATAAGGACGCATTACTTTCAACGTGTTTTTATTTCTTGTTCCGTCCAAAATCATATAGTTGGTAGCCATTTGATGCGCCATGGGGATGGAAAGCATGGAATCCGCAAATTCCTTCCAGTTGCGCACAATGGTATTGTCACTTTTGCGCTGCCAGTTGAACGCGAAATCCTTATTAAATTTATCGGAAGTCGTATTTGCCATATACTTCACATTGTTTGGTGTGATAGCCACTAAAATCTGTAAGGTAGAGAAAATATCACGGTACTGATGTTCGTCCGCATATTGACGCATCTGATTGAGGGCTTCATCAACATTACGGGTATCACGTTTTTCTTCAATTTGAATAATTGGCAGACCGTTAATCAAAAGAGTTGTGTCAAACCGACAATCTTTTTTCCCGGTGATCACTGCTGGCCGTTTAATTTGATTGACCACTTGATAAACGGTATCTCCAGCACCAATTTGTTTTTGATCAAAAACAGTAAGGAATACATGTCGGCCATCGTCTAAGTCAATCTCAATTTGTGACACGCCATTTAAACCATACAAGAATTGCCCCGCTTCGTAAGGGGTTTTTAGGTCAGAGATAATCTTCTTAACCTGGTTGAATTCCACAACACTTAAAGGATGTTCAAGTGTGTTCTGATTGTGTTGTTCCAGAATTGCCTTGAAGTTATCCCAGAGCTGTTCCGTAGTCTTAATATGCGGTTCATATTTCCAGAGCTTGGTTTTCACTACATAATCCAAATTCGATTCTTTGACAACAAGACCTTCAAGCTGTTCTTGTTTTGTGATAGTGCCACTCGTAAGGTATTGAATTAATTCTGTTTCGAATTGATTCTCGGTCATTTTGTGCTTACCCTCCTTAGCTTCTCCAGAACTATAATCGTTTCTGAACTTGCCACTCTATTTCTTAATGCCTCCAACCGTAATTGGTTAAAATAAAGCTCCCCGAGCATCCGTTGTTTGTCTATAGTTGGCAAATCGGGCAACTCTAGTTCTTTCACTTGTTTTAGCGTGTACTTTAGAACTTGTGAACCCTGCAATCCCGTTTGAAACTGCTTCTTGATCAATGGATCCTCATTAAGCAAGAAAACAAGATATTTTGAATCAACTTTGATTCCAGCCACTAACTTGACGTAGTTTTGCGTGTATAGATACCCCTGATGTTTCACATTAACGATCGCAGATTTCCCCGATATCAAACTGAAAATAACATCACCTTGAGATAGCGTATTAACCTTATCAAAGGTTCGCACTTGTTTGCCGTCATTGTCCTTAGAATCCATACCAGCCAAGTCCGCTTCAAGATCGGGCTGTCCGTAATAGGAGTAAACCGGCGCTGTATCCTCAAATGCTTCTTTAATCCTGAATTGCGGCGAACCACTCACAAACTCAACCAAATCCTCTAATCGTTTCATATGAATTTGTGCCTTTCTAAAATTAATTTATTTCTTGATGTTTCCATTCTATATTTTTGAAACCGAAAAGGCAAGTGTGTTTTTTTAATTTTTTAAAATTACGTTTTATTTAATGGAGATACTCAATTCTATATATAAAAAAGTTGCCTACCCCGTAAGGAGCAAACAACTTTTTCCTGGCTACATATGACCTTCGAGGGAGCTGATTTCCCTTTCCCTACCCTTGCTTAACCTGAATCTAAATGCCCCATGTTTCAAATGCTTGATTCGTTAGGTAAGTTGCTCTATTCTAAATTGCATTTTTATCCCCCGCATCTGCTTCAAGATAAGTGGTGAAGGTTTAGATTCCTTCTGTATATTTTCTTAGTCCGCCTTTATCACCTTTTTTGAGAATACACGATTCAGTATTTCGCGGTCAGAGAATAGCTGGTTATAATTTTTCGTAGTCTCCCTCGTTACTAGGCGTCGCATTATATATGATTCTAGGTAATTATACAGATCGTTCCGTCACTGATATATTAGGCACGTTACATTCAAAAATCTGTTGCTCATCTTCATCAGAAGCAAGATCAATGCTGACAAACAAAATAGCATGGCATACTATATCGAAATCTATCTTTCTCGGATCTAGGTTGTCCACAAAGTATTGATACTCGAGGGAGATGCTGTCTTTACAGTTAATTGTCTGAATACTATTCAAATCCATAATCGTGTTATACGCCTCAATATCGTTGTGGTTATGCTTTAAGACATTGCTTTCAACTAGTCACGCAATGAATAACAACAATAGGGGACGAGAGTAACTAAACTCTCGTCCCCAATTCGTCCTCCAATAACTTCAACCATCATTCAAAATCCCTTACAAATCAAGGACGCTACACACTCCACATGTACCGTATGCGGGCAACGATCCCTTTATAATACATTCTGTTATAGTATCAAAAAAACCCGCCATTAAAGGTTTTCCCTAGAGCATTTATCGTCCACTACTGTTAAATCTAATCGATCCATTAACATCGAGTTTCACATCAATTTCACATCAAATATTTTTCAGTAGTATCCTCCATATCTATATAGGATTCCATCTATCCACTTTCCATGCCTTTTGCCAAGTAATTCATCCTCCTTTCGGATCAAAGGATCTAACCAGTCTGCCTTATGACTTGCCCACTGTATATAGTTTTTTAAATTTAAGGATTTCTCATCATCATAGGCTATGTTAGATTGCAGTGATAGGTCATTTACAAACTCTCTTATGACTTTAGCCTTTTTGTAATCTTGTGCCGCTTTTATTAACTCCTCAACTTTTGAAAGCTCTTTTTCTTTTAGAAGCTGAGCTTTATATTTTTCTTCTCTCTCTATCTCTCTCTTAATTTTTTCAGCTTCTCGCTGCTCCCTCAATCTCGCCTTCTCTTCAGCTTTAGCAAATATAGCCTTTATAATCTCACCTATATAATCTTCCACATTCTTCGACGGTGAATCACTCCATATTTTTTGGGTATAATATCCTTCTCTCAAAGTAAGTGCTAACTTTCCGGTAAATCTCCGTATGGCAAGGGATTTTTTGATTTATTTTTTGTCCTTATTTCTTTGATTCTAATACCTATTTGTTCTCTCCCAAAACGTAATAGGATATCCCTTTCCTTCGTAACAATCAGTGGAACGTTCCACTTTTCTACGGCTTTCAAAACAGTGTCTAACAACGTTATTGCTCTTTTAAATTGTTCGTGGGATACCTTCAAATACCAACTATCAAACGGCTTTCCCTTAGTTTTTATATCTAACAGTTTTTTTTACAAAAGCATAAGGTTTATTAAGCGTTTCAGGCACTAATAACTTTGAACAATAATCTTCAAACTCGGCTTTCCTCATATTAGAATAAATCTGTATATGTTCTTTATAGCTTTGACCAGATCGGTGTTCCATAACAATCCCTCCTTTTGAGTATATTCCATAACTTACCTTCGAAACCTTTATGGATATGATATATTATTTTCAGAAGGAGGATGAAAATTGAGAAATAACATCAGAACCCGACACAGACATAAAAACAAGGTAGCAAGTAATAAACACAATATGAACTCTCAGATTCGAAAGGTTAGGAATTTATCGAAATTTAATAGACAACCACAACTACCAACTATTGACGAAGGTGAGTATTTGGCCGCAAAGATTCTTGCACCAAAGATCGGCCCTTACTTACATGGATTATCGCTAGCAATAAATGTTGCAGGTCATGCTCTTGAGCTTCCACCTGCCCTGGATCATGCTACACTTAGGGATTCATTTTTGGTTTCTAATTCATTTTTGATTAAAATGATGAATGACTTACGGGTATTACAAATCATAGCTTCAAAAGGATATGCAATTCAGTCGGCTACAATTGCATCATCATTATATGAATCTTCTTTTATCCTTGGGTATTTAGGAGATGATGATCAAAAATCAAGAAAGTGGATCAATCACACAGATAGAGAATCGATTAATTCCATTATTCATGGGATAAAATCACTAACAAAAAATGCTATTAGAAAGCAAACCAGAATCAGTGGCATAGACATTGACTATAAAGAACTTGGAAATACAGAGTATAAGAAGTATCAAATATTATGTATGGCAAAACACAGTAACCCATTAATCCAAAAAGAACATGGTTTCGTTTATGAGCACGGAACTATATATGGAGAACCTGGCCCAGAAGCATCTGATGCCGCTGTGAAATTAATATGTTTTTCCTTAGAGAACTCGATTAGTTTTGTAATGACTGGCTTAGTTACATATGTTAATGAACATCTAACAGATTATGATACTAGGCATTTTGTAAGGTTATTTAATTATACTAAAGACTATTATAACAAGCTTAAAGAAGAGTCTATCAACAGATGGGGCTCTGAAAATATATAGTTTACCTATCCTCGCAAAATACAAACAAAGCCCACCAACCATATGAACTTTTAGCAAGAGTTCTTATAGGTTAGTGGGCTGAACTTAATGTTTCAATAAAGATTAAATTCAAACCATTATTTAACTTTTGTCAAATTCAAGTTCGAATTTAATGTCCTCTATTTCCAAACGTAGCAACCTGTTGTTACTTGAAAAAACAATGAACCCGCTTAATTCTACATTCTTATCAAGATAATCTTCTAATTCATTTTCTTCTAAAGGATTAACAAAGTAACATCTTATTTCATCATGTTTAATATCATCATATTCTAATGGTCTTACAATAAGGCTCTTATCATCAAGATCAATCCCTCTAACTTTCCCCTTACCAGTAATGAACTCCTTATTTGGGATAAGTCTTCTGGCTTGTTTGGTTAGTAATTTCCTGGTTTCTTTAGTAGTATCAATCCTTCTTTGTTTAACATTTAGATTTTCTATTTCAAAAGATATAGTGTCAATATTGGATTGCGCACTGGGAACGACCTGTTTTGCATAATGAATTATTTTCAATACCTCTTTTTCATTGTATTCTTTAGTCAACTCTTCGAATATTTCTTCATTTTCCGCTGAAGCAATGGCCGAAAGAAGTAAATTCATTGACTCAACTACAATTTCATTTTGCACTCCTGAAGCTTTTAATTCATCCCAAGGATCCTTATCGAAAGTGAACAAATCAATTTGTTGACTTTCTTCTCTCACAATAATATCGGGCTTTTTTAATCCAAGCTTGAGGCTTCCTTGAGCAGTGGATGCCAAGTCGAAGCTCCCCGAAAAATCCATAAAATCAGATTTCAAATCAATTTGTTTTGACTTTGCAATTAATTCCACTGCATGTTTGCTGGCATTATTCAATTTATTTAAGAAACTCCCTACTAAGCCAATCGGGCCTTTGCCATTATGAAATTGTTCCCCGTCAATACGAATCCAAAGATCGGCACTTTTGTCAGATGGAATGAAATTACAAGCAACTTCCTTGTGCAATAAAGCAGCGATTTGTGACTCTAACGACTCGACAAGATACTTTGCAGACGGCTCATAAAAGTTTAAAAGGTCAGCATTATTACCATATGTCGTCCTAATTCTTTCTAAATTAGCCTTCGCAAACTTCAAATCCTCCATAATTTCTGATAAGGAACTTGCGGTCATTTAAAATCACCTCCATCCAGATGTACCTTTAGGATACCCTTGCTACGGGGAATTATTACCCATTCAGGATCTCTTTCGGGGTCTCGATCTCTGAGTCTCCCATGATTACCGCCTTTTTGAAAAAAATTAGCCCATGCATTTAAATACTCTTCGTTCTCAGCAATTAAAAAATGAGATCCAAATAACGAACGAATAGCGTCGGCGTTATTGGGATTTGCAAAAAGATAAATCCCTTGTTTATCGTGATCATCTTTAATATCTGCCAAGGCTGTAATTACAGTTTCTGGAGGAATTAAGGCTGCAAAATCAACATCTCCAGGTTCTTCCCTTGCTGTTACAAAGCTTCCATCAATTAAAATCGTTTTAGGCTTTAACCCTAAACTAATGAGTCTGTCTAGAAGCTTTTTAAATAGCCCCCAAACATAAACTCTTTTTTTCGAAAATAAGAACCTATGTTCTATTTCCTCTATTGTACACTCATAAACTCCATCTGGTAAATGATAATTATCGAAAAACTCAGGAATATTTCTCAAATATAACAAGCCCTTCTTTAATTTATTGTCGTTATAAATAGGAATATTCTCCTATTCAGAATTTTCCAATAGTTCAAGAAGGATGTCAACACAAATAAAAAACCCCGTTGCCCACAATATGAAGTGCACCCCTTAGAATAGACGTATGAAAACAACCTTATCTATCAAAGCAAGTCTAATTAATTCGTCATTTGATTCGGATTTATTTCGTAACAACACAAACACTGAAAAGCCTTGATATATAAGGACTTTAATTGGAATTTCGTAAATTTGTTAGTTTCGTATACATATATCAAAGTAAAGAAGTGAATGAAATGGCGAATATCCAAAAGCGTGGTGAAAATTCATGGTTCTTTACTGTGTACACGGTAGAGGGCCGAACGGAAAGTATGGACGTAAAACTAAGACGATCACGGTCACTGATGAAGCATTGTTAAACAATTACAATGAACCTGCAAAACTATTTAGATGATGAATATTCCAAATTCCGTTAAGAAGTTGAAGCCGGTGAGTACATTACACCACAACGAATGACATTCAGCGCCTTTATTGAGGAATGGCGTACTAAGTACGCATCAAAGCACCTTGAACATAAAACACGCTACACCTATGAATCGCATTTAAAAAAGCGGATCATCCCAACTTTTGGACATATGAAGTTTGAGGATATAAAACCGATCCATATTGTGGACTTCCTTGAATCCCTCGCCCAGGACGGAAGTCGTGGAGACAACAAAAGCGGTAGTCTATCCTCTGGAACTGTTCAAATGAATCACAGAGTACTAAAGAATATTTTTTCACGTGCTGTTGAATTGAAGATTATTAAAAGCAATCCTGTCGCTTCTGTTCATAAACCCAAAGTAATAAGCAAAGAAATAATTCCATATGATGAAAATGAAGTCTCCCAACTTCTCCAGGCACTTGAAAGGGAACCGTTTCACTGGTGTATGATGATCACATTAGCTCTGACAACTGGAATGAGACGTGGTGAATTGTTAGGCCTTGAATGGAAGCATGTCAACTGGAAAGCCGGAGTTATAGATGTTACCCAAACACTGGTTCAAGCCCTCAAAGGTGAGATCATTGTTAAAGAACCGAAAACAAAAAACTCCAAGCGTAAGGTTGCACTTCCGGTTTCTGTACTTGAAGAATTGCGGGAATATAACGCCTATAGGGTTAAAGAGAGAGACAAGCTCGGGGATGCTTGGAACGGAAAGGATCAGGAAGGTCGAGAATGGAATTTTGTATTCTCACACGTTGATGGAACGCCATTTCATCATGAACGCCCATATCTGTGGTTTAGACAGTTCATAATGAAGAATGGGTTCCGGTATATCCGTTTTCATGATCTACGCCATACATCGGCAACATTGTTAATAAACCAAGGGGTTCATGCAAAGATCATTTCTGAACGTTTGGGACACGGAAACATTACAACCACCATGAACATATACGGTCATGCGCTCCGATCCGCAGACCAAGCAGCAGCCGATAAACTTGATTCCCTGTTTTCTAAACGCGAAGATAAGCATAGCAAAAAGACACTCGGTTGATTGCGCTGAGTGTCTTTTTTTGTGTCGAATTATAACCATTTATTGTAGATTCACATACAGTTTCACATCAATTTCACATCAATATGGAAATTTAACATCTGTTTCATTCAATATCCGATGCCTGTATCACACTATAAACCCTTGATATATAAGGGATTTACAATCTGTATCATTTACAAATAATCAAAGCAACGTTTTCTATATGTGTCGTATGCGGAAACATATCCACCGGTTGCACCTCCACCGTCCGGTACCCGCCGTCCTCCAACACGCGCAGGTCCCTTGCCAGCGTTGACGGGTTACAGCTCACATATACCACCCGTTCCGGCTTCATCTCGATAATCGTCTCCAGCAGGCGCTGGTCGCAGCCTTTGCGTGGTGGATCGACGACGATGACATCGGCTTCGACGCCCTGCTCTTTCCAGCGCGGGATCACGTCTTCGGAGGCTCCAACTTCGAAGCTGACGTGGCTCATGCCGTTCAGTTCGGCGTTGGCGCGGGCATCCTCGATCGCTTCTTTGACTATTTCCACGCCGTAGACCCGCTCGGCATGCTGCGCCAGGAACAGCGAGATCGTCCCGATGCCGCAATAGGCATCTATGACGGTTTCCTTCCCCGTCAATCCGGCATACTCAACGGCTTTGCCGTACAAGAGCTCGGTCTGCACCGGATTCACCTGGTAAAAAGACCGCGCCGAAATCGCAAACTTCACATCGCCGATGTAATCGTGGATCACCTCGCGTCCCCACAGGACGCGGGTAACATCGCCGAAGATGACATTCGTCTGCCGGGTATTTACGTTTTGGCAGATGCTGACGACGGCGGGCATCTCGTCGCGGATGGCGGCGATCCATTCTTCCTCGCGCGGAATCCGGTCGCCGTTCGTGACGAGCACGAGCATCATCTCGCCGGTACGGAAACCGACTTTGACGACGACATGGCGCAGCAGTCCCTGGCCGGTTTCCTCGTTGTAGGCGGTGATGCCGAGGCGGCGGGCGATCGCCTTGACGCGAGCGACGACATCGTCGTTATTCTCGTGCTGAATCAAGCACGTTTCCATATCGACGATGCGGTGGCTGCCGCGGGCGTAAAACCCGCCGACCAGCGCGCCGTCCGTGACGCCGACGGGCACCTGAGCCTTGTTGCGGTAGCGCCAAGGCTCGTCCATGCCCAGCGTCGGCAGCACGAGGACGCCGCCCGCGTCAGCCGCGCCGCCTGCGCCCTCGCGCACCTCGCCCGCCACGCGCAGCTTGCCGATGCGCTCCAGCGCATCGACCACATGCTGCCGCTTCCAGGCGAGCTGCCCGGCGTAGCTCAAGTGCTGCAGCTGGCAGCCGCCGCACTTGTCGTAAATGCCGCAGGGCGCGGCCACGCGCTCCGGGCTCGATTCCAGGATGTCAAGCAGCTTGGCGTAGCCGTACTGCTTCTTTGTCTTCAGCACCTTGACCCGGACCTTCTCGCCGGGCAGCGCGCCCTGCACGAACAAAGTGTAGCCGTCCGCGCGGCCGACGCCTTCCCCGTCATGGTTCATACCGGTGATGTCGATTACGACCTCGTCGTTCTTCGCCACCGGCAGCCCCGCGATCTGCCGCGTCTCATCCGCCGGTCTTCCTTGACCCGCCGCGCCCACGCCAGCACCGGCAGTTCGCCCGGATCGTGCCGACGAAGCCCGCGTGCCGCCAGGCTCCCGTTCCTTCCCCTTAAAACCGGTCCGATTCTCGCCCGCCTTTACTTTCCCCGCGTCCCGTCGGCTCTGCTGCTTTTTTTGTCCAAGCTGCTTTCTCATTTCCACTGCCCCATCTCTATCCCTGGATTCCGCGGCCTTACAGCGCCTTTACTCCCAGCTTAACCGGAACTCGCCGTCTTAACCGCCCAACTTCACCCGTGCAAAGTAACTTCTATCCGTACAAAACCCCCGCCGGCTTGGCAGGGGATCGCATATACTCGCCATGTTCTGTTCAACTAACTGGATTTCATACATCTAATTCACCGAGAAACATCGTCCGCCAACCAATTAACTGGAAAACATACATCTATTTTCTTAAAAAAAAGGACTTTTGCGCATTTCCCCATCAATTAGCTGTAGGTTCTACATTTAATGATCCCCGATTGGCCGATTGTCCAAAATTAACTGTAGGAAATCCAGTTATTTGGCGGCCTATCGTGCACTTATCAAGGCGTCCGGCCGCCCCGTCATTGGGACGCCCGAATCGCTCGGCACGCTCAACAGCCGCCGCTTCCGCTTACGCGAAAATCTTCAAATGCCGCGGCAGAATCTCGAACACGCCCGGCAGCTCGCCGCCTAGCTCGCCGTCGAGGTTGAGCTGAACGCTGCCCGGCGAGGTGACTTCCATCCGCTTCGTCTTGAAATAAATGACGTGCGGATCGTTCAAATGGTCGCCGCGCAGCGCCATCGTCACCAGGCGGATGAACTCCGCCAGATTGCATTTCTTCACGGCGAGCACGTCGAGCAGCCCGTCGTCGATTTGCGCGCCGGGGGCCAGCTTCTCGAAGCCGCCGACCGAGTTGCTGTTGGTGATCAGGAACATCATGAACTCGCCCTCCAGCATCTCTTGGCCTTCGGCATCGATGACGAGATGGGTCGGCGACAGGCTGACCATCTTCTCGATCCCTTTCATATAATAGGCCAACTGGCCGATCATTGTCTTAAGCCGGCTGGGCACTTCGTAGGTCAGTTCCGTCAAGGTGCCGCCGCCGGCGATATTGATAAAATAGCGGCCGTTCACTTTCCCGATATCGATCGGCCGGGTTTTATCCTCGATCACCAGGTCGCAGTACTCCTCCCAGCGTCTGGGGATCTTCATCGCGCGGGCGAAATCGTTGGTCGTGCCGAGCGGAAAAATCCCGAGCGGAGGCAAATACTCCGCCGCGGCTTGCCCGGCCATTCCGTTGACGACCTCGTTCAGCGTCCCGTCTCCTCCGGCCGCGATAATGATGTCATAGCCGCGGACGCAGGCCTCGGCCGCTTCGCGCATGGCGTCCCCTTCCCCGGTTGTGGCATGACAGGACGTTTCTATTCCCGCTTTGTCCAACCGGTCCAGGATGTCGGGCAGCAGCCGCCGCATTTCCTCCCGTCCCGATGTCGGATTATATATTAACCTAGCTCTCTTCATTCGCAAAACGCCACCTATTTTTAGGTTATTCCTTTCGGATATAACATTTATTCGCTCAATGTCTCCATTATATTCAATATTTGCCCCGACATCCAGCGGGCCAGAAGCGGATGGGGAAGCAGGGCTTCGCCCGAATAGCGGAAAGGCAGGCCGGCGAGCCTGGAGGGAATCACCGTTTTGGTGAAATAGCCCGCGCTCAGAAAGAGCGGGGCGATAATCACGTCATAGCCCTGCTCTCCGGCCCAGTAGCTCACCTTCCGCCGCACGCTGTCCGGGTTGAGCAGCGCATAATCGGCGCGGGCCAATCCGCTGAGCGCGCCCGTCCGGGCCGCCAGCGAGGAAATCCCCCGCTCCCAGCGCTGCAGGAAGCCGTCGTGGATGCTGCCGTGGCCGACCAGGAGCAGCACCTCCCGCTCCGGCTCGCGGGACAAGTCCTTGACCTTGTCCCAGATCATTTCGGCGACCAGCGGATCGTCGTCGATGGGATCACCAAAAAACACGCGTGCGGAAATACGGAGACGCTCCATATCGGTCTCCTTCTCCAGCGTGTTCTTAACACCCAGCGCGTATTCGATTTCATCGATATGCGTACTCCCGGAGGAGACGAATAAAGGGATGACGATCAGGTCGGTCACTCCCTGCGATTCGAGCCGGTCGATCCCGTCTTGAATAAGCCGGCCTTCCACCGTCTCCAGGAAAGAAGCCGCTAGCGGAAGGTCGGCCGGGAGCCCGGCCGCCGCTGCGGCGACGGCCTCGTCAACCAGAGTCACCCAATGGGGATCGGGAGACCCGTGGCTAATGACAAGCACGCCGGGCTTGGACGGTTTCCCGCCTTGGAACGCCAGCTTACCCCGCGTTCTTGACTTCCCCTGTCCCCTGGGACCGGATAAAGAAGAATTCATCCTAACGGCCCAGCCGGTCCAGCGTCATTTTGTAACCGTCGTTCCCGTAATTCAGGCAGCGCTTGACCCGGGAAATCGTCGCCGTGCTGGCCCCGGTCTCCGCCTCGATTTGGTTATACGTGTTGCCCTTGCCCAGCATTCTTGCGACCTCCAGGCGCTGGGAGAGCGATTGAATTTCATTGACCGTGCACAAATCGTCAAAAAAGATATAGCATTCCTCGATGTCTTTCAGGGTAAGAATCGCTTCGAATAATTGATCGATCGTCTTATCATTCAACTTCTTAAGCTGCACTAGATAATCATCCCCTACCATTACTTAACCACAATCCCATTGTACCCGAGCCGAGTCCCCCTTTTCAAGCATTAACGATTTCACGCATTACAGAAAGAGTGCCCAAATCCGGGGAAATGCCTATTTAACCGGGACATTCGTCTATACGCTTTTGCCCCTGGTCACATACAGTATTGTAAACAAACGCCCACAAAGCGGTTTTAACCGAGCCACCATATGACAAAAAAACAAAAAGGAAAGTGATACAATGCCACATTATCAACCCCCCCGGCGGAGCGCAACACCGCCATCCTATCCGGTCAGCAATTTTTATCCCGGGATTGACCCTTACGGGGCCGTCGATCCGCTGCTCAAGGCCGAGGCCTCGGCGCTCGTGCCGTACGCCCCGGCAGCCGGCGGCTCCTTGCCCGCAGCCGGTGCGGCTGCGGCCACGGAAACGGCGGCGGCGGGAGCGGCGAGCGGCTTCTCCCTGGCCAACATCGGCGGAATCATCGAGCGGCTGGGCGGCATTGAAGGGATTGTCGCCACCATGGGGAAAGTGCAAAAGGTGATGCAGACCGTTCAGCAGTTCGCCCCGATGGCCAAGATGTTCGCCGGGCTACTTCCCTTAGGCAAAAGCGCTAAGCTGAAGGGCGGGGGCGCCGGAGGAAGCCTCGACGAATACAAACCCCGGCGCCGCAGATCCCGCGGCAAAAAAAGCGGCAATCGCTCTTCGGGCAAGCGCAGCCGCAAGAAGACAGGCAGACGCCGCCGCTAATCCATCGGCGGCGTCTTGTTTCACTTGAACCAGCCCCGTTTTACGAAAACGAGAATCATCCAGATGCCGAGCAGCGCCATCAGCCCCAAAACGGCATAATAGCCGTATTGCCAGTTCAGCTCGGGCATGTTGATGAAATTCATCCCGTAAATGCCGGCGATCAAGGTCAGCGGCATGAAAACCGTGGTGATTACGGTGAGTGTTTTCATAATCCCGTTCATCCGGTTGGAATTCAGCGATATGTAGGAATCCCTTAAGTCGGCGGTCATTTCCCGGTCCGTCTCGATCATCTCGGAAAGCTTCAGCAAGTGATCGTGAATATCCGCAAAATAGGCCCTCGGCTCTCTCTCGCCCTGAATATGCTGGGAATTTAAAATCCGGTACATCAGATCCCGCATCGGCACGATCGTCCGGCGCAGCTTGAGCAGCCGCCCGCGCAGAGCGAACACCTGATTCATCAACAGTTCGACCGATTCGTGGCCGCCCCGCTTTTCCAGCTCATCCAGTTCATCCTCCACCGCATAGACGCAAGGGAAATAGCGATCGACCAGCGAATCGATGACCATATAGGCCACGGCAAAAGGACCGCGTGCCCAGGCTCTTCGTTTCTGCGCCCCGTTCACCAGCCCCTCCCAAACTTCGTCGACTCCTTCAAGTTTCTGGTGGTGGAAGGACACGAGAAACTTGTCACCGATAAACAGGTTGACTTCAGCCGCACCGAGGGTATCGGGGTCCAAGGCATGCAGCACAAGGAATTGATAACCTTCATAATAATCGATCTTGGGCCGCTGAAGAACATACAGACAATCCTCGATCGCGAGCGGATGGAATCGAAAGAAGGTATCCAGCTTCTCCGCTTCCTCCGGGGTGGGCATATTGAAATCGACCCAACACCAAGTGTATGTGGCGTCGGCGATTTTCTCCAGCGGAATGCCGGTATCCACCTTATGATCATGCGTAATCCCTATGACGCGTACCAAGCCGGGACCTCCTTTATCATTGCGGATATGAAGAAAAGCCAACCTCATCGGATTGGCTTTGGTTGCGTATGTTATTGATCTGCCTTCTTTCACTAGAACAGCAGCATGTATATTCCTCCGGCAAGCACGGCCACGATCGGAATCGTAATGACCCAGGTAATTACGATCTGTCCGGCAAGCGACCATTTCACCGCCGAGAACCGTTTGGCCGAGCCGACGCCGAGAATTGCCGAAGTGATCGCATGCGTGGTGCTGACCGGCAAATGAAGCAGCGTAGCCCCGAAAATAACGGTAGCCCCGGTTAAATCGGCCGCGAAACCGTTGATCGGCTCGATTTTAAAAATTTTCGTGCCCATCGTTTTAATGATCTTCCAACCGCCGATCGAGGTTCCGAGCGCCATGGCGGTCGCCGCGGAGAGCTTGACCCATAGCGGAACTTCCATATGATCCTGATATTTGGCGGTAACCAGGGCGAAAGTAATGATCCCCATCGCTTTCTGGGCGTCATTGGTACCATGCGTAAAGCTTTGCAGCGCCGCCGTAATGATCTGCATCGTCCGGAAGCCTTTATTGACCGTATGCGGACTGCGGTTGGCAAAAATCCATTTTAATATCATCATGATAATATATCCGACAACAAAAGCGATCAGCGGGGAAAAAACCAATCCCTCGATAATCGTAATAAACCCGCTCCAATTCAGCTTGTCCGATCCGGCGCCGACAAAGACAGCGCCGGCCAGCGCCCCGATCAGGGCATGCGACGACGACGACGGAATTCCGAACCACCACGTGATCAGATTCCAAATGATCGCCGCCAGCAGCGTCGCTATCAGTACTTCCAGCCCGTTGTCTAAAGTGGCGGGGTCCGCCACGCTGCCGCCGATCGTTTTCGCCACGCCGGTGAACAGGATAGCTCCCAGGAAGTTCATGATAGCCGCCATCATAATCGCGGTCCGCGGCTTCAATGCGCGGGTGGAGACCGAAGTTGCGATCGCATTGGCCGTATCGTGGAAACCGTTTATAAAATCAAAGCCGAGCGCCAATATGATAACGATGATTATAATCAGAGTATCCATAACTTTTCTTGCACAGACCTTGGTTTCTCTCTATATGAATCCGCGCAATTCCAACCTCCCGTAAATCGATTGTAAACCTGGTTATCTTATGAATTGCGCATAATAATGGATTCCAGCATATTTGCCACGTGTTCGCAGGCATCCGTCGTCGTTTCCAGACGCTCGTAAATTTCCTTCTTTTTGATCAATACGATCGGGTCCGTCACTTTCGCAAACAGCTCGTTGATGCAAATCCGCAGCAGTTCGTCGCCTTGATTCTCCAAATCGTTCAGACGAATCGTATGTTCGCGGATCGCGAGCAGTTTCTTTTGGGACAGCAAATGGATCGCTTTTTGAATTTCATAGGCTGAATTGCGCAAAATTTCCGCAAAATGGACGATATGCTCATCGGGCTCACTCAGATGGTACATGAAGAATCGGGACGTCGTCGCTTCCAAACCGTCCATGACATCGTCCAGCGTTGTCGTCAGGTTCATGATATCATCGCGTTCAATCGGAGTAATAAACGTCTTGTTCAATTCGACAATAATGGTATGCGTATAACTGTCGCAAGTAGACTCAAATTCCTTCATTTTCTTGGCGAATTGGTCCACATCTTTAAATTCCGACACCTGCTGGGCGAAGTAATCCGCCGAATGCACGATCGTATCCGCCATGTTCTCCAATGTTTGGAAAAAGATGTCCTTTTTCTTCCCTCGCATCTAGGTTCCCCTTTTCTCTAATTGTGTGAATTTTTACACTCCCAAAATACTTTTAACACACTTGAATATCTTAACACAACTAGTCAGTGTATAGCTAAAGTTGTTGCAAAGATTTCACGTTCATTTGCTTATATTTACCCTTCGTTTGCCAATTCTATCCCTAACCCGCCACAATAAGACAGACTTTCAACGACTTTCTTTTCAATTAATTGACAAATGGCTGTCGAAATCAGGCTGATTTGGTACGACATTGAAATAGGTCGTCCCCGGCACAAAGGGGATCTCCTCATTATCCTTCACGAATCGGATTACATCATCCGCTCGATGAATCCACTCGCCGCGGATCATTTTGCCGCCCTGGAACAGCACGGCTTGTCCCCCAAGTTCCAGATCAACGGCCAACCGGCCGACCTCATCCAGCACTTTATGGTCGGCGCCCAGAACGACGACATTGGCGGCGGTCAGCGTCTCACCGGTCTCCAGATCCGTATGCGGACTGCCGTTGATATATCTTTTGTACAGGTTCGTCTGCGTATCGTACTCATATTTCACTTTGTAGTTCTCAAGCTGAAACTTGATTTCAACCGAGCTTGCCGCCTCTCCCTCGATGATGTCGTTCGGTTCGCGGAACGTATAGGTCGGAACTTCCGTATCCTCGGTCGCGTAGCCCCGCTTGGCCGCGCCTTCCATCAGCTGCTCCACATTCGAATAGAGATTGTGCGGCGCTTTACGCGATTTGTCCCGCCAAAAGTAAGCGCCCGCGTTCGTGATTTCATCGAGATCCTCCTTATGCTGGCGCTGAAGCACGGCGTAGGCGTCATTGCTTGCCCCGGCATGAACCAGAACTCCGTGGTAGCTCTCCCCAAGCTCGATCATGTAAGGTCGGATGCTGCGGATCGGTCCGATTTTCGCTTCATCCGCGTTGCTATGGAAAATCGACACCAAACGGGTCACTCCGCCTTCGGCCAGCACCTCGTAAACGATATCGGCGCCGAACAGCCCGGATTGGGGCCGCGCCGCCGGCGCATTGTTGATCATCAAGGCCAGCGGGCGGCGGGTAAGCGGCTCTTCCAGCGGCATGCCCGTCAGCGGGGCCGAATATGGACTTGCGACCGCAACCGGTTCCTCGTTCGGAGGCTCCTCGGTTTCGGTCACGGCCGGAACCGCCGGTCCGTCCGCGGCATCCGATGAGTTTTTATTCTCTCCGCAACCCGGAATCAGCAGCAGACAAGCCGACAGCAACAGGAGAAAAAGGCCGGTTTTCGCTATGTTTAATTTCATAATTCCTCCATTTTTTTATGTAATACCTCCATTATACGACATGCATTGAGTAATGTGGCTGAGAAATGACTGAATTGAGTGCGAAGAGCGGCTTTTTCGAGCTAAGGAGGAATAACGATGATTGTCAATTGGTTGAGGAATAGCGTATCGCTTCATGGATACTTGCCTTGCCGTTGTGCGGATTTAGGTTGGCTATGAACGACTGGCCTGGGGATGGGGAAAATCAGCGGCGGATTCGACGCCGGAGGGGTTCTTGCGGGAGCGGTTCGGCCGGAACAGTTCCGGTTACTGACCGCCGAACCTCCAGCAATTCAAGCTTAAGCTGCCGAACTCATAGCTTTGGTACAGCTTGTCGGCCTTGCGGTCATGATCGGCCGCGCCCATGGCGTACAGGAGCGGCGCAAAATGCTCCGGGGCGTAGGATGGAACGGCCTCCCTGGCGTGGGGGGCTTTCTTGTCGAATTGAAAAAGCGTCCGCAAGTCCCAGCTTCCCAGCGTCTGTGCGATCCATTCGTCAAAAAGGACCGCCCAGGGCAATGGTTCCGTCGCCTGGCGGTCGAGTAGCCGCAAATTATGAACTAACCCGCCGCTGCCGATGATCAGCACATTTTCGTCGCGCAGCTTTGCGAGCATTTTGCCGATTGCGTATTGTTCGGACGGGGAGCGCTTGGAGTCCACGGACAGCTCCACCACCGGAATATCGGCAGCCGGGAAGAGGGCGCGCAAAATGACCCATGCCCCGTGATCCAGCCCTCTTCCGGAGACGGTTGTATAGGGCAGATTGTTCGCCGTGAACAGCGAACCGATCTTCGCGCCAAGCTTAGGATCTCCTGCAGCGGGATAACTGATCTTATACAAGTCTTCGGGAAATCCGTAAAAATCATGGGAGGTCTCATGAACTTCGTCGGCATTGATACACTGCACGGGAGCGTCCCAATGCGCCGAAAACAGCACGATCGCCTGCGGCCGTTTCAGCCCTTCCCGTCCCAAACGGTTGAGAAATTGCGTATATTCGTTATCCTCCATGGCCAGGGTGGGGGACCCGTGGGCCACAAACAATGCGGGTTGAGCCATCTTATCCTGCAACCTCCTCTCTACTTCAAACGGATTTATTTCCATTTTATCGCGAAAGGAAGTTATTTACCACTTATACGAAATAAGGGAAACGGATTGGGTTGGTCCGCCTCAGATCATCCAATGCTGCCAGTCGGTGTTCGCGGCTTCGAGGCCGCCGAGCCACTCCGTCGTCTTGCTGAGAAGCTGGTCGCGCGCGGCCCCGGAGGAATACGTATGGTCGGCCTGGAAAATAATCTCCTTGTCGCAGCGACCTTCCGGCCGCATCCAGAACACCTTCTGATACAGGAACGCATAATCGACGGGGATGGTATCGTCGGATGTGCCGTGCACGACCAGAACATTCCCGCTGAATTTAGCGGCCTCCTGAAACGGCTGATAAGTACCGAGGGAATCGAAAAAAGCCGGGGTCAGGCCGTATCCCAGGTAATCGGCGGCTCCCTGTTCGACCGCTTGGTCATACAATTTGCGTCCGGTGATCTTGACGATATCGTTAAACGGGTAGCCGACGGCGGACCATAGAATCAGGTTTTTGACCCGGCGGTCCCGGGCGGCCGTGAGCAGGGCGACCATGCCGCCAAGGCTGTGCCCGATCAGCGTAACCCGGGTAGGATCGATATCGCCGATTCCGAAGGAGTAATCCAGGACCGCCCGGGTTTGGGCGATCATCGAATCGACTCCTTCCCGGCCGTAATCGCCGCTGCTCTCCCCGCAGCCGATATAGTCGAACCGGACGACCAGATAACCCTGGCCGGCCAATTCGCGCGCGGTCTGCACGAACAGCCGATCAACCCCGATCCGGCTGCCTACGAATCCGTGGCATATAACAACGAGCGGAACGCGGTCCTTGCAGCGCCCTTCCTTCTTCAATTGAGCCGCATAATGGACGCTGGCCGCGATCTGCTCTTTGCCGTGCTGAATCGTAATATGCCGTTCCATTTGGAATTCCCCCTGTTTCCCATGCCTATAATATATTAATCCGATAAGTTTAATAAGAATAATTAAGCTTATCTTAGCATTCGGGCCGCAGGGTGTCAATCCTCGCTTTATTCATACGACTGGTTAAAATACCTCCAGGTGATTTCCTTTCCATCCCACTCTTTGATAAATTGTTGATCCACCGAGTCGTTCTCTTCCCCTACAAACAAGGCTTCGGAAGCGAATTCAACCATATCGTCCTCTCCGACCACTTCGTCCAGGCTTCCCCTGGAATGGCTGTTCAACAAAAATCGGCGGGTTAAGTCCGATTCGTATTTTTCCATATTTCCTCTGCCTCCTTATACCATTTGCAGTAGTTTCGACGGACAAGAAGGCTTTTTATACCCCGTTCAAGAAATTGACATCAATTCCGAAGACCCTTGCGAACGGCACGAACATTGCAGTATACTACCTGGAGAAAATCGGAAATTTCCCTTAAGGAAAAGTGTAAACATCGATAAACATCGAGATTTGTACAGCTTGGGAGGAGAGGAAGTCATTGTACATCCATGAGATGATTCAGGAAACGAAGGCATTGAGAGAGCAAATGGACCCGGCCAATGAAGCCTATTTTGGGGAAATGGTCATGTACATCCGCTCCGGCGCGAGTTCCCTGACCGAAGCGAAAGGGGAGGAAGTCCTGCTCGGCTTGGCCAAGCAAATCGTCAAGAACCAAAGCAAGGGCATCTCCGCCAAACAGCTTTTCGGGCCTGACGCCGCCGCATATTGCGAACAACTTGCGGACGACATTCATATGCGCAAACCGCGCAGCACCAAAGACAAAATCAAATATTATACGATGATTCCCTGGGTCGCGCTTACCTGGGTATTTTTCATCTACATGATTACCGGCTTCTTCAGCAAATGGTTCGGGGGGGAACTGGAGTATACGCTCATCAGCAGCTCGACATTGCTTCTGATCGCCGTGCTGTCCATTGTGTTGGTGGAGCTCGTTACGCGTTTTCTTGGACAAGGCTCCAAGAAGCAGGAGGAAGAATCCGCAGAGACCGCCGACGCCGCAGCACCGCATAAAATCAATCTCAAATCGATCGCGACATATGTTGTCGTTGTCGTTGTGGTGGTCGCGGTCGGACTGCTGCTGGGCCGCATCATGCCGTCCTTCACCGTTTCACCTTGGGACAGCCTGATTATATTTCTCATCGGCCTCGCCGGACAAATCTTCATTTTCGGCCGGCGTTCGAAATCGTAAACAGCACGTAGCCGTAATAGAACGGGGCCTGACCGTAAGCCGCTTTGCGACTCGGTCAGGCCCCGTCTTTTCATTTAGTTGGAATTAAATGAGCAAATTAAACAAATTCAGATCGCGGTTCAGTTCCGTATAATTGATTCCTTTGGCCGCCATCCGGGCGATCAGCGGTTCATAGTCCTCCTTGTTGCTGAGCTCGATGCCGACGAGCGCCGGCCCGTTCTCCTTGTTGTTCTTCTTGGTGTACTCGAACCGCGTGATATCGTCGTCCGGGCCGAGCACCTGTTCCAGGAACTCGCGGAGCGCGCCTGCCCGCTGCGGGAAATTGATCAGGAAGTAGTGCAGGAGTCCTTCGTAAATGAGCGAGCGCTCCTTCATTTCCTGCATCCGGTCGATATCGTTGTTGCCGCCGCTGATAATGCAGACGACCGTCTTGCCGCGGATCTGCTCGCGGTACATATCGAGCGCGGACACCGGCAGCGCCCCCGCCGGCTCGACGACGATCGCGCTGTCATTGTACAGCTCCAGAATCGTGGTGCAGGCCTTCCCCTCGGGAACCTTGACGATATCGTCGAGCAGGTCCTTGCAGATTTCATAATTGAGATCGCCGACACGCTTTACGGCCGCGCCGTCGACAAATTTGTCGATCGATTCCAGCGTCACGACCTTTTTCCGCTTGATCGCTTCGGTCATGGAAGCCGCGCCGGACGGCTCTGCCCCGATTACTTTCGTTTCCGGGCTGACCGTCTTCAAGTAGGTGCCGACGCCCGAAATCAAACCGCCGCCGCCGATCGTGACGAACACATAGTCGGCCGGCGCGTCAAGGCTCTCCATGATCTCCATGGCGATCGTTCCGTTGCCGGCGACGATTTTCGGATCGTCGAACGGATGGATAAATGTCATGCCGCCTTCGGTGCAGGCTTTAATCGCCTCTTCGTAAGCGTCGTCATACGTATCGCCCGTAAGGACCACTTCGACCGCCGAGCCGCCGAACCGCTTGACCTGCTTGACCTTCTGATTCGGGGTCGTGCTCGGCATATAGATCTTGCCCCGGATGCCGAGCGCATTGCAGGAAAAAGCCACCCCTTGCGCATGGTTCCCCGCGCTGGCGCACACGATTCCCTTAGCCAGGTCCGCTTGGCTCATGCTGCGGATCATATTGTAAGCCCCGCGAATCTTAAACGAGCGGACCACCTGCAAATCCTCCCGCTTCAAATACACCTTGCAATCGTATTTCGCCGATAACGTCGGATCCAATTGCAGCGGGGTACGTCTCACCACTTCTTTCAGGACATGATGCGCACGCACGATATCTTCCATTCCTACCGTATGGCGTTCCGTGTCATTCATCTCTATTGGTCTCCTTTACAATCTCTCTCATTCTTTTAAAGTTACACCGGAACCGGTCCAGGTTCAAGAGTTATCTTTATGAGAGCCCTTCCACAAAAAGTCATGGCAATGCCCTTTGAACAGCAGCATACGGGCCGTAGTTCAAAGGGCATCGATAGGAATATATTAGTCTTTTTTGGGCACGAGCTTCCGGTTGGTGCGCCCTGTGGCATGCTTCACATCCGCCAGCTCAGTCAATTTCCATTCCGTGGCGCCCAGCACAAGATCGGCAGGGAATTCTTCGCCTTTTTGCAAATAGTTTTCACGGCCAAGCTCGTCGGTATAGACGCCTTCCACTTCCACAATATCCCGGGACATCGGGAGCATGTCCTTTTTCTCTTTGCTCACTTAAAAATCGCCTCCTCCCTGGTAATATCTCCAGATCGGAGGCGATTATCCGCGGGTTGGCCCGGGTAACGCTTTCGCTTACGCCCGTTTTACGGGACGAGCTACCGCATATCCGTAGCCCTCAGGAAAATGGCGCTGGTAATCCTGTTTGTTTCCGTCATAATCCCAAACATATCCCAGCGATTCGGGATTAAAGTTCCACGCCAGCGCTTCCACCGCCTGCATGACGGGCCAGTTGTCCTTCATGTAATCATAGGCCGGATGATAGAACACCAGGTATTCCGATCGCGAGATCGAGCGCTGCTCCATCCCCTCCGGGATCATACCGGTATCCTCGGCCGGAACCGCAATACCGTATAAATAACCTTTGTGTCCGTTCTCGTAATACCAGCCGCCCAACTGCCCCAATTGCCCGGTTAGCGTACGCACGGACATGCTCTCCAGCGAGCCGCAAATATCGTCGCAATTATGACCGTTTTTCCAGAACGAATGATAACCGCTTGCTTGGGGATCCCAAATTCCGATAAATTGATGTTCCGGGATAACCTCTACCTTGATTTCGACATGCTGAATAGATGAAATGGCACTCATACGATCCTGCTCCTTCTTGGCATAGTGATAAGGAGAGTACACTTCCTGCCGTATGGCTAACGGAATGGGCCGCTTCGACTTGCGGTATGCGTTCGGGGTAATGCCGAACGCTTTGACGAACGCCCGTGTCAGCGCCTCCTGGGACGAGAACCCGTACTTGACGGCGATGTCCAATATCCGCTCGTTCGTGTCGCGGAGCTCCAGGGCGACACGGCTGATGCGGCGTATCCGGACATAATCCCGCAGCGTCATCCCGGTCAGCGTATGAAACCGCTTCGTACAGTAATAGGGCGAATAGCCGAGCTGCTCCGCCATTTCCAATAGGGAAGGCGAGACTTCGGGATGTTCATCGACCCAATCAATCATTCGTTGGACCATCTCGTTCCATTCGTACATACCGGCAGATCTCCTTTCATTTCCCAATCTAGCACGATCAAGGGTTAGCGCATTTGATCTCAGTTGCACTTCTAATTTTGAATGGGGGTCGTGAAGCTACCGCAAAAAAACCGCCCGATGTTTCGGACGGTTCTCACGCTGTTATATCGTGTAGTGTATTATACCAAAGCTTTTGCGGCAATATCTGTGCGATTATGCTTGCCTTCGAAGACAATCCGCTCCGCCGACGCGTAAGCCCGGCTTCTCGCCTCGGCGATATCGCGGCCAAGCCCGACGACGCCGAGCACACGGCCTCCGTTGGTGATCCACTCGCCGGCCGCGTTTTTGGCTGTACCTGCATGGAAGACGAGCCCGGCGTCCGCCGCCGTTTCATCCAGCCCATGGATCGGCAGCCCTTTCGGATAGGAAGCCGGATAACCGCCCGAAGCCAAAATGACGCAAACCGCGGCTTCGTCGCTCCATTCGATCTCCGCTTCGGCCAGCGTGCCGTTTACGGCCGCCAGGAAGATTTCCAGCAGATCGCTTTTCAGCCGCGGGAGAACGACCTGGGTTTCCGGATCGCCGAAACGGGCGTTGAATTCGATCGTCTTCGGCCTTCCGTCCGGCGTAATCATCAGTCCGGCAAACAGCACGCCCCGGAAGGGGCGTCCTTCCTGGACCATGGCTTTCGCCGTCGGCTTGATGATTGTCTCCACCGCTTCTTCGATAATGCTGTCCGCGATATGCGGAAGCGGCGAGTAGGTACCCATCCCCCCGGTATTCGGCCCCAAGTCGCCGTCGTACACCTGCTTGTGGTCTTGGGCCGCCGCCATCGGACGCACGGTTTCGCCGTCCACGAACGACAGGATCGACATTTCTTGTCCGGCCAGGAACTCCTCAATGACGACCTGGCTGCCGGATTCGCCGAACACCTTGTCGACCATGATCTGCTTTAATGCGGATTCCGCCTCTTCCAGCGTAAAGGCGACGGTAACGCCTTTGCCGGCGGCCAATCCGTCCGCTTTGATAACGATCGGTACAGACCGGGTATGCAAATAAGCGAGCGCGGATTCGTAATCGGTGAATTTCTCGTAGGCGGCCGTCGGAATATTGTTTTTTTTCAGCAGATCCTTCATAAACGTTTTGCTGCCCTCGATCAGCGCCGCGTTTTGGCGCGGTCCGAATACCGGTATGTTTTTGGCTTCGAATGCATCGACAATACCCTCTACAAGCGGGTCATCCGGGCCGACAACGACAAGGCCGACGTTTTTCTCTTTCGCGAACTCGGTCAGACGGTCGAATTCATGAACCTGAATCGCTGCGAGCTCCGCAATTTCTCCGATTCCCGCGTTGCCTGGAGCACAGTAAATCTTCCCCGCCTTCGGGCTTTTGGCCAAAGCCCAGCAGATCGCATGCTCGCGTCCGCCGCCGCCGATCACTAAAATATCCATGTACACTGCCCCTCCTTTTGATTGTCAAAATATCAGATTACATTCCGCTCTCCGCACATGTTGTACATATTACAACAATTTCCCCTTGCGAAGCTGCATCTCGAGCCTAAGGCTGCAAATTATACAAATATGTGAATCCGAAAAAAGAAAAACTAGATCAAACCGATTCAAAAATGCTGTAAAAGGTACAACTTTGGTGCTTGGGCTCGGCTTTTTCGGGAAAAAGGTTGTAAAAACTGCATCAATTGCTCACTTCGATCCTGCAGCGTACCTATGAAAAAGGCAGGCCGCCGCAGCGGTCTGCCGTCTTAAGCCGGGCTTAGTGTTTGAAATGGCGGACGCCCGTGAATACCATGGCGATGCCGTGTTCGTTCGCCACTTTGATCGACTCCTCGTCACGGACCGAGCCGCCGGGTTGGATCACCGCCGTAATTCCCGCTTTTGCGGCTTCTTCGAGCGTATCGCCCATCGGGAAGAACGCATCGGAGGCGAGCACGCTGCCTTTCGCCTTGTCTCCGGCCTGCTCGATGGCGATCTTCGCCGAGCCGACGCGGTTCATTTGTCCGGCGCCGACGCCGACCGTCATATCGTCCTTCGCCAGCACGATGGCATTGGATTTCACATGCTTAACTACTTTCCAGCCGAACAGCAGCTGCTTCAGCTCCTCCTCGGTCGGTTTGCGGTCGGTGACCACCGTCAGATCGCTTTCGCTTAAGGAATGAACATCGCTTTCCTGTACGATCATTCCGCCGTCGATCGAAGTAACGACAAACTGGCTGCTCCGGCTCCCCGCTGCTTGCAAATTGCCAAGCTTCAACAGGCGGATGTTTTTCTTTTTCGTTAAAATTTCCAACGCTTCCGGCGTGAATCCCGGCGCCAAAATAATCTCCAGGAAAATCTCCTTCAGAAGCATCGCCGTATCCTCGTCAATGATCCGGTTGGCCGCCACGATGCCGCCGAAAATCGAGACCGGATCGGCATCATAGGCTTTCCGGTAAGCTTCGTAAATGCTTGCGCCGACACCGACGCCGCACGGGTTCATGTGCTTGACGGCGACAACGGCCGGCTCCTCGAATTCCTTCACGATTTGCAGCGCCGCGTTCGCGTCGTTGATATTGTTGTACGACAGCTCTTTGCCGTGCAATTGCTCCGCTGTCGTGAGCGTGTCCGCCGCGGCCAGCGGCTTGCGGTAAAACGCCGCTTTCTGATGCGGATTTTCGCCATAACGAAGGTCCTGGATTTTCTCGTAAGTTACCGTGTAGCGTTCAGGCAGCGGGTCTCCCGTCACCTTCGACAAATAATCGGAAATCAGCGCGTCGTAAGCCGCGGTATGACGGAATACTTTAGCCGCCAGCCGCTTGCGGGTTGTAAGTGTCGTGTCCCCGCCGGCGCGAACTTCTTCAATGACCGCGCCATAATCGGCCGCATCGACAACGACGCTGACAAAAGCATGGTTTTTGGCCGCCGAACGCAGCATGGTCGGTCCGCCGATGTCGATGTTCTCGATCGCGTCCTCATAGGTAACGTCCGGTTTGGCGATCGTCTCCTGGAACGGATAAAGGTTGACGACGACGAGGTCGATATAATCGAGACCGAGCTCCTTCATCTGCGCCTGATGCTCCGCACTGTCGCGAACGGCCAGCAAACCGCTGTGCACGGCAGGGTGGAGCGTTTTTACGCGCCCGTCCAAAATTTCCGGAAAGCCCGTGACTTCGGAAATTCCGATCACCGGGACCCCTTCCTTCGACAAAAGGTTTTTCGTTCCCCCTGTCGAAATAATCTCCACACCCAACTGTGACAACTCGCGGCAAAATTCAACGATGCCTGTTTTATCCGATACACTGACCAGCGCTCTTTTGATACCCACGTTTGGCTCCTCCTTTATTGATGGCGAATTTATCCCGATATTTCTCGGGAAATATCGAAACCGGAAGGAATATCCGGTTATTTAATGTTGAAAGATCCTACTGCAGAACCGTTACTTTTCTGCCGTCCACGATGACTCGCCCCTCGGCAAACCACGACACCACCTGCGGGTACAGCTTTTTCTCCGCCGCATGGATACGCTCCTCCAAGGCGTCGAGGCTGTCATCCGCCAGCAGCGGAACCGCCTCCTGAGCCACGACCGGGCCGGTATCCATGCCCCCGTCTACGAGATGCACGGTCACTCCCGTTACTTTAACGCCGTAATCCCAGGCTTGCCCGATCGCGTTTTTGCCCGGAAAAGCGGGCAGCAGCGACGGATGAATATTAATCATTCTGCCCATGTAACGATCAACTAGGACAGCGGTCAGCAGGCGCATATATCCGGCAAGCACAATGAGATCTACCTCTCGCCGTTCCAGTTCCGCGGCAATCTCCGCTTCGTAATCCTCCCGCCGCTCATAATCCTTGGGATTGAACAAAAAAGTGTCCACACCGGCTTGCCGCGCCCGCTCCGCGACCGGGGCCAGCGGCTTGTCGCAGACGAGCAAGACGATTTCCGCAGATCCCAGCCCAGCTGCGCGGGAAGCGTCCAGCAGCGCTTGGAAATTGCTCCCCTGGCCGGAAGCGAACACCGCGATCCGGTACGAGCACGACATTACACTTCCGCTCCCTTAAAAGTAACGATCCCTTCGCCGGGAGTAACCCGGCCGATGACGTACGGCGTTTCGCCGGACGCGCGGAGGGCGGATAAGGCGGTTTCCGCATCGCGCTCGGCGACGACGGCGACAAGGCCGATACCCATGTTGAAGGTGGTAAACATGTCGCGGTTGCCGACCTGTCCCTTTTGCTGAAGCAGCGAAAAAATCGGCAAGATCGGCCACGAGCCGTAGTCGATTTCGACATTCACGCCTTCCGGCAGCACGCGCGGAAGATTCTCGATAAAGCCGCCGCCGGTAATGTGAGCCATCCCTTTGACCTCGACTTGCGCAAGCAGGTCAAGCACCGGCTTCACATACAGCTTGGTCGGTGTCAGCAGCACGTCGCCCAGCGCGGCGCCGTCAAGCTCCGCCAGGCGGTCCTGCAGGCCGTAGTCGGCTTCTTCCAGCAGCAGCTTACGCACCAGCGAGAAGCCGTTGCTGTGCACGCCGCTCGACGCCAGGCCGATCACCGTATCGCCGGCGGCGATGGTGCCGCCGTTCACGATTTTGCGCTTGTCGACTACGCCGACAGTAAAGCCGGCGATGTCGTATTCGCCGTCGGCATACATGCCCGGCATTTCCGCTGTCTCGCCGCCGATCAAGGCGCAGCCCGATTCCCGGCAGCCGTTGGCGATGCCGGCGACGATCGCCTCGATTTTCTCCGGCACGACTTTGTCGCAAGCCAAATAATCGAGGAAGAAGAGCGGCTCTGCGCCCTGAACGACGATGTCGTTTACGCACATCGCCACCGCGTCGATCCCGATCGTGTCGTGTTTGTCCATCGCGAACGCGATTTTCAGCTTGGTACCGACGCCGTCCGTTCCCGACACAAGCACCGGCTCCTCGTATTTGTCTTTGTTCAGTCCGAACAAAGCCCCGAAGCCGCCCAAATCCGTCATCACTTCCGGACGAAACGTCCGTTTGACGTGCTTCTTCATCCGCTCTACCGCTTCATTACCTGCCGCGATATCCACCCCGGCGTTTTTGTAAGCTTCAGACACGTAAGGACACTCTCCTTAACATAAAGTTATTTGTCGAACAATCGGTGATCATTAGCATAAGTCAGATGCAGCTTGTATCTGTTACTTGATCAGCAACTTAAAACCCGTATCTTGTTGTATTTGTGGCTCCGCAACTAATATCCGTAACTTGTATCTGTAACTTGTATCCCTAACTTGTATCTGTAACTTGCTTCAGTAACTTACTTCAGTAACTTACTTCAGTAACTTACTTCGGTAACAGTGTCTCTGTCACTTGTACTTGCAAATGGCCATCTATGACTTGTACCCTTAACTTTATCCGCCACCACTCGTATCGCAACTCTGCAATTTGAGCTAACAAGGTAGGCCACCAGGGACTATATTTGCCAGTTGTCTCCATAATGACGCGGACCAGATAACTAATAAACCTTAACTCTATTACCAGACGCGTGTTCGCACACCAAACTGCGAATAAATAACTGGAAAACCTACAGTTATTTGAGCAATCTCGCACACTTCGGTCAAAATAACTGGAAAATCTACAGTTAATTTTGCGAAAACAGCCGCAGTTCAAACAAATGGTCCAAATTAACTGGAGGAAATCCAGTTAATCCTATAAAATCCGAGACTGAGGCAAAATTAGCTGGAGGAAATCCAGTTAATATCGAGGAGGCACTGCCAACCGGATCTGAGATGAGTCAGCACATCCGGCCAGTGGCCTGCCTGCCTACCAGCCTGCCAGCTTGCCCGCTTGCCAGCTTGCCCGCTTATCAATCGCGCCAATTATTTAACCCCATGAAGCAACTAAATCAGCAGGTGCAGCCGAACTTCTCCTCGCCGTCAAAATCGGTCCGGGTCGGATAATCGTTGTCGAAGCAGGCCATGCACAGGCCACCCTTGTAGTCGTCCTGGTTGTCGCCCGCGACCGCGCGGATCAAGCCTTCCGGCGTCAAGAACTGAAGCGAATCCGCGTTGATCTCCCGGCGGATTTCTTCAACCGACTTCGCGGACGCGATCAACTCGCCGCGGTCCGGCGTATCGATCCCGTAGAAGCACGGGTTCTTGAACGGCGGCGAGGTGATGCGCACATGCACCTCGGCCGCCCCCGCTTCGCGCAGCAGGTTGACGATGCGCCGCGACGTCGTGCCGCGGACGATCGAGTCGTCGATCATGACGACGCGCTTGCCCTCCACCACGCGGCGGACGGCGCTCAGCTTCATCTTCACGCCCCGCTCGCGCAGCTCTTGGCTCGGCTGGATGAACGTCCGGCCGGTGTATTTGTTTTTGATCAGACCGAGCTCATACGGGATGCCGGTCTGCTCCGCGTAGCCGATGGCGGCGGAGATGCTGGAGTCGGGCACGCCGGTCACCACGTCGGCGTCGACGAACGACTCCTGCGCCATCACCTGCCCCATCCGCTTGCGCGCGGAATGCTGGTTCGAGCCGTTGAGATCGCTGTCGGGGCGCGAGAAGTAGATATACTCCATCGCGCACAGCGCCTTGCGCCCCGGATCGGCGAAGCGGTCTTCGCGCAGACCGTTCTCGTCCAGTACCAGCAGTTCGCCCGGCCGGATGTCGCGGATCGTCTCCGCGCCGACCACCTCGAACGCGCACGTCTCGGACGAGAACAAGTACGCGTCGCCGAGCCGCCCCATCGTCAGCGGGCGCAGCCCGTTCGGGTCGCTGGCGACGAGCAGCTTGTCGTTCGTCAGCAGCAGGAAGGCGAAGCCTCCGACAAGCTGACGCAGCGCGTCCTTGGCCGCTTCGACGAAATCCTTCGGCGACCGCGCGATTAAATGCGCGATCACCTCCGTGTCGCTCGTCGTCTGGAAGATCGAGCCGCTTTGTTCCAGCTCGCGGCGGATTTTCGGCGCATTTACGATGTTGCCGTTCGTCGCCACCGCCAGGTCCCCGTCGCGGTATTTGAACACGAGCGGCTGCGCATTCGCGAGCCCGCTGTCGCCGCTCGTCGAATAGCGCACATGGCCGATCGAGCGATCACCGACAAGCGAGGCCAGCTTGTCACGGTCAAACACCTCTTTGACCAGCCCCATCCCGCGATGGTAGCTGAACGACTTGCCGTCCGTCACGCAGATTCCCGCGCTTTCCTCTCCCCGGTGCTGCAGGGCGTGCAGTCCGTAATAGGACAGCGAGGGCGCATCGGAATGTCCGAACACCCCGAACACGCCGCATTCCTCTTTGAGCTTGTCGAAAATATCGCTCCTACCCATGCCCTCATTGTAATAATCGCCCGTCCAAAGGTCCTGCCGATTCTTCCGCATTACTTCATCAGACATGGAATGGTGTCCTCCCAGACCGCCTTAAGTCCTTCTACCGGTCTGTTCAGGGCGGGGGCTCCGCCTACAGTGATGACCAAGTCGCTGCCGGCCACCTGTCCGATCCGCTCCACAGGCACGCCGTGAGAGGCGATGTATTCCTGCAGCTCCTCCGCTTGATCCGGGGAAGCCGAGAGCAGAATCCGGGACTGCGATTCACTGAACAGAGCCACATCGGGACGCAGCGGGGAATTGAAATCAACCTTCGCGCCCAAACCGCCGCTGATGCACGATTCCGCCAGCGCCACGGCCAGGCCGCCTTCCGCCAGATCGTGCGCGGAGCGGACGAGGCCGCTTTGAATCGCGCCGAGCACGGTGTCGAGCAGCCGCTTCTCCACCGCCAGATCGAGCCGCGGCGGCCGACCTTCCGTCACGCCATGCACGACCGCCTGGAATTCGCTGCCGCCAAGCTCGCCGAACGTTTCGCCGAGCAGGAAGATCACGTCCCCTTCGGCCTTGAATCCCTGGGTCGTAATATGATCCGTATCATGCACCAGGCCGACCATGCCGACGACCGGCGTCGGGTAGATGGCCCCCTTGGCGTTCTCATTGTACAGGCTGACATTGCCGCCGATGACCGGCGCGTCCAGGACGCGGCAAGCTTCGGCCATGCCGTCGACCGCCTGCTCCATCTGCCAGAAAATTTCCGGCTTCTCCGGACTGCCGAAGTTCAAATTGTCCGTGATCGCCAGCGGTTCCGCGCCCGAGCACACGATATTGCGCGCCGCTTCACTGACCGCGATCTTTCCGCCGACCTCGGGGTCCAGATAAACGAACCGGCCGTTACAGTCGGTCGTCATTGCCAGACCCTTGCGAGTACCGCGGATCGTCACGACCGCCGCGTCCGAACCCGGACGAACCGCCGTGCTGGTGCGGACCATGTAGTCGTACTGGTTGTAGACCCAGGCTTTGCTCGCCACCGACGGCGAACCCAGCACTTGTTCCAGCGCCACGCCCAGATCGCTCACTTGCTCATAACGCAAAGTATCAACACCCGCATTTTGCTCGTAATAAGCAGGTACCGCGGACGGCTTGTCATAAATCGGGCATTCGTCAACGAGCGCGGTCACCGGCATATCGCCGACAATCTCGCCGTGATGGAACAGCTTCAAACGCCCGTCGTCCGTCACCTTGCCGACTTTGGCGCAAATCACGCCCCAGCGTTCAAAAATCTCCCTCGCCTGCGCCTCATCCTTCGGCTCGACGACGAACAGCATCCGCTCCTGGGATTCCGACAGCATCATTTCATAAGCCGTCATGCCTTCTTCACGCTGCGGCACCTTGTCGAGATACAGCTCCAGGCCGTTGCCCGCCTTGCTCGCCATCTCCGCGCTGGAGCAGGTGAGTCCGGCTGCACCCATGTCCTGGATTCCGAGCACGATGCCCGTGTCGATCAGTTCCAGGCAGGCTTCCATGACCAGCTTCTCCATGAACGGATCGCCGACCTGCACCGCCGTCCGCTTCGCTTCCGACTCTTCCGTCAGCTCTTCCGAAGCGAACGTCGCGCCGTGAATGCCGTCGCGGCCCGTAGGAGGACCTACGTAGAACACCGGATTGCCGACGCCTTTGGCCACGCCGCGCTGGATTTTGTCGTGATCGATCAGTCCGACGCACATCGCATTGACGAGCGGATTGCCGTCATAGCTTTCGTCGAACACGACCTCGCCGCCCACCGTCGGAATGCCGATGCAGTTGCCGTAGCCGGCGATGCCCGAGACGACGTGCTCGAACAAATATTTCACACGCTCATTATCCAAATTGCCGAACCGCAAAGAGTTCAGCAGCGCCACCGGTCTTGCACCCATGGAAAAAATATCGCGGATAATCCCGCCCACGCCCGTCGCCGCGCCCTGGTAAGGCTCCACAGCCGAAGGGTGATTGTGGCTTTCGATTTTGAATACGACCGCCTGGTTGTCGCCGATATCGACGATCCCCGCACCTTCCCCGGGGCCCATCAACACGCGCGGACCGCTCGTCGGAAAACGGCGCAGCAGCGGCTTGGAATTTTTATAAGCACAATGCTCGGACCACATGACGCTGAATACGCCAATCTCCGTGTAATTCGGTTTGCGACCGAGGAATCCGCAGATCAGCTCGTATTCGCTGTCGGAAACGCCCATCTGTTTGTAAATTTTCTGCTCCGCGATTTGCTCCGCGTTCGGTTCCTTAACGGACACTTGCTGACTCATGCCGATCCCTCCATGCCTTTAGTATCGAAGTAAACATTTTTTTGCCGTCTTCGGAGCCGAGCAGTGCGTCTACAGCCCGCTCCGGATGGGGCATCATCCCTACGACATTGCCGCGCCGGTTGGAAATGCCGGCGATATCGTCCACCGAGCCGTTCGGATTATTGACATATCGGAAAATGATCTGATTATTCTTTTTAAGTTCAGCCAAAGTGGCTTCATCACAATAATAATTGCCTTCGCCGTGGGCGATCGGAATCGTGATCTCTTCTCCCGCCGCGTACTGCGCCGTAAACGGATTTTCGTTGTTTTCGACGCGGAGCACGGTGTCGTGGCAGCGGAATTTCAGCGACATGTTGCGCCGCAGTGTTCCCGGCAGCAGTCCGGCCTCGGTCAAAATCTGGAATCCGTTGCAGATGCCGAGAATATATTTGCCCTCTTCGGCAGCCTTCGCCACTTCCGCCATCACCGGAGCGAACCGGGAAATGGCGCCGCAGCGGAGGTAGTCTCCATAAGAGAACCCGCCCGGCACGAGAATGCAGTCATAGGCGGAGAGATCCGTAGCCGTGTGCCAGACGTAATCGACGGGCTCGCCTAGCGTATCTTCCACCGCTTTGTAGCAGTCGATATCACAGTTGGAACCGGGAAATACGAGTACCGCGAATTTCATCGGTCAACCCTCCAATTCAAAGCGGTAATCTTCTACCACCGTATTGGCCAGAAGCTTTTCGCACATCGCTTTGACGCGCGCTTCAGCCTCGAAACGATCGCCGGTATCCAATTGAAGCTCCATATACTTGCCGATCCGTACGCTGTCCACTTCCCTGAATCCCATGGAATGCAGCGCTCCTTGTACGGCAACCCCCTGCGGATCAAGTACGCTTTGCTTGATGGTGACATAAATGCGCGCTTTCATCATTTCCTCGTGTTCCTCCTAGTGTTGGATTGGTTATCTATCTGAAAAATAATTACCGAAGCTCTTGTCCCGTCAGCCGGCGGAAAATATCGCGGTAACGCCGGGTCGTTTCCTCTACCACCTGCGGCGGCAAAGGATCGGGACGGCTGTTTTTGTCCCAGTCGGAATTGGCCAGGTAAGTGCGGACCGGCTCTTTGTCCATGCTGTCGATTTCGATGTCGAGCGCATAGTTTTCTTTCGCCCAAAAACGGGAGGCATCCGGCGTGAAAATTTCGTCAATAAGGATCAATTTGCCGTCTACAAGACCGAACTCAAGCTTGCAATCCGCCAAAATAATCCCGCGCTCTTCGCAGTAATCGCGGGCGAAGCCGTATAGCTCCAGGCTGCGGCTACGGAGCTGCTCCGCCAAGTCCGCGCCGACCTTGTCCGCCATCGCCGCGAACGAGATGTCCTCGTCGTGGCCGACGTCGTTCTTGGCCGCGGGCGTAAAGATCGGCTCCGCCAGCTTGCCGTTCTTGCGCAGGCCTTCCGGCAGCTTGATGCCGTTGACCTCGCCGCCCGCAACGTACTGGCGCCAGCCGCCGCCGGTGACATAACCGCGGACGACGCACTCGATATCGATCCGCTCCGCCTTGCGCGTCACCGTGATCCGGTTGCGTAAAAGCGCCCTATGCTCACTCGGAATGACATCGCCGAGCAGCTCGACATCGGTATGGATCACATGATTGTCGATCAGCTCTTTCGTCCGCTCAAACCAGAACGCGCTCAGGCGGTTCAGCACATTGCCCTTGTCCGGCACGGCCGGATCGAGCACATAGTCGAATGCGGAAATCCGGTCCGTCACCACGATCAAATAATGCTCGCCAAGATCGTACAGCTCGCGAACCTTGCCCTTGTACAGCAGCGGGGCGTTTACGAGCCCCTCCGCCGTGGAAATTGCCGGTGTTGACATTTCACTGTCCTCCTCGTTTCTTGCTTCGCTTTTTGATTCGTAAGCGAAAGTTGTAACGAACTCCAGAATCCTTATTGGCCGGATTTCACCTGTATAAATTTTGTAAGGAATCATATAAACCTTAATCCGTGGGAGAGTGCGTAAATTAACCTTTTTCCCGGCGAATAAGACTCCTACGGTTCGTTAGAAATATTCAAACGGGCAAATACGGCATATAGCGTTCGTGGAGTTCGTTAGCCTGGTACTCCCGCCAATTACTCAATCAAGCCCAGCTTGCGGAAAATCGTATCCACATGTTTCAGATGCCAGGCCGGGTTAAAGGCGTCTTCGATCTCTTCCTTGCTCAGCACGGACGTGATTTCCGGCGTCTCTTCGATAATGTCGCGGAACTGGCGCTGGGTCTCCCAAGCCTGCATCGCGCGCGGCTGCACGGTGTCGTAGGCCTGCTCGCGGCTGAAGCCTTTGTCGATCAGCTTCGTCAGCACGCGGCCAGAGAACGGCACGCCGAAAGTGCGGCCCATGTTGCGCTTCATGTTCTCCGGGAATACCGTCAGGTTCTTCACGATATTGCCGAAGCGGTTCAGCATGTAGTTAAGCAGCATCGTCGCATCGGGGAGAATGACGCGCTCCACCGAGGAATGCGAAATATCGCGCTCATGCCACAGCGTCACATTCTCGTAGGCCGAGATCATATGGCCGCGCAGGACGCGCGACAGGCCGGAGATATTCTCGCAGCCGATCGGGTTGCGCTTGTGCGGCATCGCGGACGAGCCCTTTTGCCCTTTCGCGAACGCCTCTTCCACCTCGCGGAACTCGCTCTTTTGCAAAGCGCGGATCTCGGTCGCGAATTTGTCGAGCGACGTGGCGATCAGCGCCAGCGTCGCCATGTATTCCGCGTGGCGGTCGCGCTGCAGCGTTTGCGTCGAGATCGGCGCCGGGCTCGTGCCAAGCTTGCGGCACACGAATTCCTCGACGAACGGGTCGATGTTGGCGTAGGTGCCGACCGCGCCGGAAATTTTGCCGAACTGTACATTGTCGGCCGCGCGGCGGAAACGCTCCAGATTGCGCTTCATCTCTTCGTGCCAAAGCGCCATTTTCAGGCCGAATGTGGTCGGCTCGGCGTGTACCCCGTGCGTACGGCCCATCATCGGCGTGTCTTTATAAGCAATCGCCTTGTCGCGCAAAATCTCGATAAAGTTCACGATGTCTTTTTCCAAAATTTCATTTGCCTGCTTCAACAAATACCCGAGTGCCGTGTCGACGACATCCGTGGAAGTCAGTCCGTAATGCACCCATTTGCGCTCCGCGCCCAGGCTCTCCGAGACGGCCCGCGTAAAGGCGATTACATCGTGGCGCGTTTCCTGTTCGATTTCATAGATCCGGTCGATATCGAAAGACGCGTTTTGCCGCAGCAGCACCACGTCCTCCTTCGGAATCACTCCGAGCTCGGCCCAAGCTTCGCAGGCGCAGAGTTCGACTTCCAGCCATGCCTTGAACTTGTTTTCCTCGGTCCAAACGGCCCGCATTTCCGGTCTGCTGTAACGTTCAATCATAAATGCTGATTCCTCCAAATGTTAGTTTGCTGTATAAAATCAAGTCCGTCCCGCACATCCCCGCAGAGCAAATTGATATGCCCCATTTTGCGTTTGGGGGCCGAGCCGTTCTTTCCATATAAGTGTACTTTCGGAATCACGTTAAATCCAGTCGTTGCCGCCGTATCCGGCACATCCGCCAATCCGCTTTCGGCATCACTGAGCCATTGCCCCGTAACCACGGCCTCCGTCACCGCGTCCAGATGCTCGCCCAGCACGTTGACCATGACGACCGGCGTTCGCAGCGTCGTCTCGCCGAGCGGCAGATTGCATACCGCCCGGACATGCTGTTCAAACTGCGAGGTGGCGCAGGCTTCCATCGTGTAGTGGCCCGAATTATGCGGGCGCGGCGCCAGTTCATTGACGTACAGTTCTCCGTCTCCCGTCAAGAACATCTCCACCGCGAGCAGCCCGACCGCTTCCATCGATTCGGCGATGCGGGCGGCGAGCCGCTCCGCTTCCTTCAGGACCGATGCATCGGCCCGCGCCGGCACGATCGAAACATGGAGAATATTATCCACATGAATATTTTCCGCAACCGGGAACGTCTTAATCTCGCCGCGCGGGCTGCGCGCCGCAATGACGGACAGCTCCTTCACGAACGGGATGAACTGCTCCAGCACCAGCTCCGTCCCCGCGCGGCTCAGCTCGGCGTAAGCCGGGCCGATCTCTTCCTCGGAGCGGATCACCCATTGGCCTTTGCCGTCGTAACCGCCGGTCGCCGTCTTCAGCACCGCCGGCAACCCGAGCCGGTCAGCCGCAGCCCGCAGGTCGTCCTCGCTAGCGATTTCCGCGTACGGCGCCACCTTGGCCCCGGCGGCTTCGACCGCCCGCTTCTCCCGCAGCCGGTGCTGGGTCGTATAGAGCAGCCGACTGCCCTGCGGCACGTACGCCTCTTCTTCCAGCAGCGCGGCGACCTCCGCGTCCACGTTCTCGAACTCGTACGTGATCACGTCCGCGCGCTTCGCCAGCTCCCGGGCCGCCTCCTGGTCGCCGTAGCCGGCGACGATCTGCCCCGCGACCTGACCGCACGGCGCCTCCGTCGTCGGGTCCAGCGCGATGAAGCGGTAGCCGAGATTGCTGCCGGCCAGCGCCATCATCCGCCCGAGCTGGCCGCCGCCGAGTACGCCGATCGTCGATCCGGGCCGGATCACCCGGTCCTTCCGTTCCTTCGCGGCGCTCATGATCTTTCCGCCTCGAAGGTCAGCTCGCTGCTGCTGGCCAGCACCGCGTCGCGCAGCCGGTCCCGGCGCTCCTGAAGCCGCCCGGCCAGCGCGGGATCGAACGCGCCGAGCATCTGGGCTGCGAGTAATCCGGCGTTGGTCGCCCCGGCTTTGCCGATCGCCACCGTCGCCACCGGGATGCCGCCCGGCATCTGCACGATCGACAGCAGCGAGTCGAGGCCGTTCAGCGCCGCCGATTTCACCGGCACGCCGATGACCGGCAGCACGGTTTTGGCGGCGACCATGCCCGGCAAATGCGCCGCCCCGCCGGCGCCCGCGATGATTACCTTAATGCCGCGGCCCGCCGCTTTTTCCGCAAACTCAAACATAAGATCCGGCGTGCGGTGCGCGGATACGACTTGTTTTTCATAAGGAACTTCCAGCTCCTCCAAAACGGCGCAAGCGTGCGACATCGTCTCCCAATCCGATTTGCTCCCCATGATTACGGCTACTTGTGCTGACATGCTTCAACCCGCTTTCTATTAATTTATGGAAATTCGCCGTGTTCCCCGAGAAGCCGGGCAAACGGCCTTACAAAAAAAGTCCAGGACATCATGAAAATAACGTGTATTTTCATAGTTCCGGACCCGAAGTGGATACGCTCTATTTGACCGGGGCGAAACCGACAGACATCCTCCGCTTCCGGCTCCATCGCCAAGATAAGCAAATAAGTTGTCCGCATAAAAAACAACCTGGCCATGTGACGTATTCACTCGTAGTCCGAAAATTTAAGGTTTTCAGGTAGAGACTTCCGGGCCATATCCCCGGTATTATACGAGATATTATAAATTTTCAATCATTCGACGTTTTCCCGTCGTGCTCTTTCAGTGTACCAATCTCCTACAAGGTATGTCAACTCAAACACGAACATTAAAATAATGTAAAATCCGAATGTTCGGTTTTTGCGCATGCGATATTTTAATCAAAAAAAGAAACCCCGTTTGCGAGAACGGAGTTCCTGATGAATATCCCGATTATTTGACAACCAGCACCGGGATGCGTGCATGCTGAACGACATTATGGCTGACGCTGCCGAGTACGAATTCGCGAATACCGCCAAGTCCGCGGCTGCCGATGACGATGACGTCATTGCCGTGCTCCTTCACGTAATCGAGGATCGATTCCGCCGGCGCGCCCTGAATCATCTCGACATTGGCCTCTACGCCGGCTTCCTCCAAACGCTTCTTCGCTTCTTCGACCGTCTTGTCGGCCAGCTCGTAGAAATCCTGATTGATGTTGGCCGGAATCGGCGCAAAGCCCTCCGCGATGTAGAAACGCGGGAAATCGAACACATGCAATACATCAAGGGTCGCTCCCGGCGAAGCTTTGACCAGCTCGACCGCTTTGTCAAGCGCTTTGTTGGCAGCTTTGGAACCGTCATAGGCGGCTACAATTTTAGAGAACAACATAGGAAAGCACCCTCTTTTCTAATAAGTATGTACACCATTAAACCTTGGAAACTTGGAATGAAACGAAATACCCGCTGCAAGCGCGGAAGGCGTCAGGCCAAAAAATAACCGTAAAGCAGGGCGTTCAAGAGCAAAAGCAGCGGAATCCCGATCCGGAAGCTGGCATGCTTCGTCTTATGCCGCTTCAGGTTCATCGCCACGAGCACCCCCAGCGCGCCGCCGATCGCGGCGAGCAGGAACAACGTCTTTTCGGGTATGCGTTCTTTCCTTTGTCTGGCCCGGCGTTTGTCGTCGGACATGACGATGTAAGCCACGGCGTTGATAAAAATAAACCAGACCAAAAGGCCCGTCCACATACGGATCTCCCCTCGCATCAGCCTTGGAAAACCTTTACCTTCCTTGATTCCATTATACCGCTAATCCCGATAATTCGCTAATAAAAAGCTCCCCGTCACGGGGAGCTCCGGCATCAGGATTCCTGCTTCGGAATCTCGTTCAGGCTGGGTGGAAACTCTCTCTGTTTGTTCGGCTTGAGCGGGACCGTTTCCTCCAAAATGCTGGATTTGTTCTGCCGGTTCTGGGTCTTCTCAGCTTTGTTATGCGGCACAAGCTCACCTCCGGCTATAGTATCCCGAGCCGTTTCCTCTTTTATCCGCGGGGGCCTCTATCTTTTCGCTATTCGTTCTTTTTCTCCAGGGCGGCTTTCAGCAGGTCCCCGAGATTGTTGCCCAAGCTTTCCTGCTTGGCGTACTGCTTGACCAGCTTTTGCTGTTCCCGCTTGTTGACGTGCTTGGCATCCTTGTTCACGACTTCGGTGATGCCGCAAGACAGGCATTGTACATACAGCCCCGCTTTGCCTTCTTTCAGTTCCATCTTTTTGTGGCACTGCGGGCAGCGCCGGTTGGAAAGCTGCTTTTCCCCCGAGCGGCGGTATCCGCAATCCTCGTTCGGGCAAACGAGCAGCAGGCCGCGCTTCGATTTTTTCTCCAGCAGCCGGGTGCCGCAATCCGGACAATGGCTGTTCGAGACATTGTGCGGCTTATAGGTGGCCTCGCTGTTTTTGACCCCCCGCACGAGGTCTTCAGCCATCTTGCGGATGCCGCCCAGGAACGGGTCCGGCTTGCCCTGGCCGCGGGCGATCCGCTCCAGCTCCGCCTCCCATTTCGCCGTCAGCTCCGGGGAACGAAGATCGGCGGGAGCCAGCTCGATCAGCTGTTTGCCTTTGCCCGTGGGATGCAGGACGGACCCTTGGCGTTCGATCGTATCGGAGCTGACCAGCTTCTCGATAATATCCGCCCGGGTAGCCGGCGTGCCGAGGCCGTGCTTCTCCATTTGCGTCAGCAGGGCCGCCTCCGTATAGCGCTTCGGCGGCTGGGTCCGCCCGCTCCGCAGAAGGCAGCGCTTCACGGTGACGGTCTCGCCCTCCTTGAGCTCCGGCAAAGCGGCCTCACCGTTCCCTTCCCGGTCTTCGCGGTCCTCGTCCTCGTCGGATTCGTCCACGGCCTGCCCGTCATAGACGGCACGCCAGCCGCTGTCCCTGATCGTGACGCCTTTGGCGTACAGCTTCTCCCCGTCGATTTCCACGGTAACCGATACATTGTCAAACCGGGCCGGAGGATAGAACAGGCTGATAAACCGCCGCACGATCAAATCGTACAGCTTGCGCTCCTCCGTGTTGAGCGCGTTCAAAATTACGGTCTGCTCCGTCGGGATAATCGCGTGGTGGTCGGTCACTTTGCTGTCGTCGATCACCCTTTTCCCAAGCTTGAGCGGCTTCTTGAGCAGCGGTCTGGCCAGCGGCGCGTAAGGCCCTACCGCCACGCTGGTCAAACGCTCCTTCAGCGTATCCGCCATATCGGAGGTGAGATAACGCGAATCCGTACGCGGGTAAGTCACCAGCTTGTGCTGCTCGTACAGCCGCTGCAGTACATTGGACGTCTGCTTCGCGGAAAATCCGAGCATACGGTTGGCGTCCCGCTGCAGCTCGGTAAGGTCGTACGCCTGCGGGTGCGGGACCTGCTTCTCACTCTTGCTCAAGCCCACGATCCGCCCCTTGCGTCCTTCCAGCTTGCGCTGCAAATCAGCCGCCTTCGCCGGCTCGAAGATCCGCGCGTCTCCGCCGCCGGCCCGCCATACCGCCTCGAAGGAGCCGAGATCGGCGCGCAGCGTCTGATACTCCTCCGACCGGAAGGACAGGATCTCGCGCTCCCGCTGCATGATCATGCCGAGCGTCGGCGTCTGCACCCGTCCGGCCGACAGCGGAGAGCCGAACTTGCAGGTCAACGCCCTCGTGACATTGAGGCCGATCATCCAGTCCGCCTCCGCACGGCAGCGCGCCGATTGATACAGCCGGTCGTACTGGCTGCCCGGCTTCAGCGCGGCGAACCCTTCCTTGATGGCCTTGTCCGTTTGCGAAGAAATCCACAGCCGCTTGAACGGCTTGTTCCATTTCGCCATGTCCATGATCCATCTCGCCAGCAGTTCGCCTTCCCGGGCGGCGTCCGTCGCGACGATCAGCTCCCCGATGTCCTGACGGCGCATCAGCTGCGCAACGGCTTTGTACTGGTGGCTGCTCTCGCGCAGCACCTTCAGCTTCATTTTGCCGGGAAGTATCGGCAGGTCCTCCAGCGACCAGGTGCCGAACTTGCCGTCGTAGTCCTCCGGCTCCGCTAGTCCTACCAAATGGCCCAGCGCCCAGGTCACGATATATTTCGGTCCTTCAAAATGGCTTTTATGCTTATCGCGGCTTCCCATCACCCGGGCGATCTCCCGGGCAACCGACGGTTTCTCCGCCAATACCAATGTTTTCATTAAAGTGATAGCTCCTTTCTTTGCCTCCCCTCATTATATCATTGCCCGGCCTCTTATCCGAGTGCAGCCGGCAGCTTTGGGCCCAACACGGCGTTTATGTAATGCGGCCTGCCCCGGAAATCAATACCGAATGGTTGTGGATACGGACAGGCCGTTCGTTGAAGCCGACGCTGAAGCCGATGCAAACTTGACGACTTGGACGACCACCGCAACGCCAAGGACAAGCGCGGAATTGATCGTTAAATTCGCCGTGGTGAGCGTGCTTAACCCGCCTCTTTGCAAAACGCCGTTTACATAGAGGTTGTAATAACCGTCTACTCCCGGAACGACGAGCCCGTTGGCTGCGACGTCAGCTCCGCTGTCATTCGTAAAGCTTGTCGCGGGAATTACGGTCGTGCTTCCGAGAATGTTGCCGATGACAACCGTTGCCGTATACCGGTTCACCGTGGGAACCGTATTCGTGCTGGTCGTTGTGTCGACACTCCCCGTCACCGTATTTTGCGCTTCCAAATACAGCTTGATCACCGGCATATGGATTCCTCCTTTTGAATCGGATAACAAATAAAAGATGCGAACTAAGTTTAATATAATTTATGGAACAATCCGGGGATTGCTTGGACAGTTGAAACGGCATAAGAACCGGGATCGACCCCAATTTTAAGGAGCACCCGACCGGGGGCTTGGAAAATGAACAAAAAGCTGCTACAATCTTTTTACAACCTAGTATTAGAACCTGGTACTAAATTTAAGGAGGAATTTGCCGTGATACCGCAATCCAAAGCCAGAATTACCGCCCTGGGAACTTATGTGCCGGAACGAATTTTGAACAATGAGCATCTGGAGCAGCTTGTCGATACGAACGATGCGTGGATTGTCCAACGCACCGGAATCCGTGAGCGTCGCATCGCGGGCGATGAGGAATTCACTTCGCATTTATGTATCCGGGCCGCCGAAAATATGCGGGACACCTTCAAGATCGGCTTGGACGATGTCGACCTGATCATCGCGGCCACGACGACGCCCGACTACTCGTTCCCTTCGGTTTCCTGCCGGGTTCAGCGGCATTTCGGCATGGAACACGCCGGGGCGATCGATCTGAACGCGACATGCGCCGGGTTTACTTATGCGCTGCATATGGCGAACGGCATGATCAGCTCGGGCCTGCATAAAAAAGTGCTCGTCGTCGCGGGAGAAACGATGTCCAAAATTACCGACTACACCGACCGGAGCACCTGCATCCTGTTTGGCGACGGAGCCGGGGCCGCCCTGGTGGAGTACGACCCGGAACGCCCGGGCTTTGAATCCGTCGTCATGGGCACTAACGGAAGCGGCGGCATTCATGTATACCGCTCCGGGCTGTCGACACAGATGGACGGCGTTCCGCTTGCCGGAGACGGCCGGATCGCGCAAAACGGCCCGGAAGTATTCAAATGGGCGGTGCGTACGGTGACCGAGGGCGCCGAGCGCCTGCTTGCGCAGGCGGATCTGACCTTGGACGATATCGACTGGTTCGTGCCGCACAGCGCCAATCTGCGCATGATCGAGTCGATCTGTGAGAAGACGGGTATCCCTATGGCCAAAACACTGCAAAGCGTGCAGGATATGGGCAATACCTCCTCGGCCTCCATCCCGCTCGCCCTGCAGTCCGGCCTCCGGGCGGACCGGCTAAGCCGCGGCGACCGGATTCTGCTCTACGGCTTCGGCAGCGGTCTAACCCACTGCGGGCTGGTTGTCCGCTGGGACCCGAACTGATCAGTAATCCCGGAACAGCACGTACGTGTACGTGTATTTGCTGAAAGGATATTTGAAGCTCAGCACCAGGCCCCCGTCGTCAATCCTCACCGATTTCAGCGCGGAAGAGCGAATAACCCGCCGGACCAGGCGGGCCGCCGCCTTCCCGTCGTTCCGCCGGATCGCCTGTGCCAGCAGAGCGGAATATCCCGGCCGGCAGGCGACGGTCCGGCAATACGGAACAAGCTCACGGGCGATCAGCCGGTGAATTTTCGGGCTGAAGTGAAATTGCACGCTTCCTGGCGGAATTGTAATTCCGCAGGAGTAATCGGAATTGCGTGCGGAGAAAGTGATGAAATAACCGATGCCGTTGCTCCCCAGCCCGTGATGGGCCAGGCGCGGCGCCACCGCGCACAACAGCTTCCGCATCCAATCCAAATCGGCCTTGACGACGGCCCTGCTCCATGCGCCGGAGAACGCCGCGCTGATTGCGACGGTTCTATAGAACGGCAGCATACCGGCCGCCACCCGCCGCAGCAGCCGTACCGACGGGAGACGTCCCCCGCGGCTCCCCGGCGGGGCTTTTCTTTTGTATGCCTTATACTCCGCCATGTCTCTCCTCCCTTTTCGGAAAGCCGGATCCAAAGCATCCGCTATGATCCATACTTATTGCTCCATCGTATGCACCCGCACGGTCAGGCGGCGTGGGCGGTTTAACCCCGGAACCGGTTATTAATGCCGCCATCCAATCTGCGCGGATTGCCGTCGCTGGACAAGCGGACGGTTCGTTGATATGCTTAACGCTATAAAAATTAAGATAAGAGGAGAACTTGCGCCGTGCCTACGATAAGACGCCTTTTGACCGAGCAGGATTTCGAGGAAGCCATAAACCGGCGGCTCCGGGTTCGCGTATTCCGCGACGATCATATCGTAGATAACGATACCGTCATTATCCGGATCACCGAAGAGAATGTCATCACACAAACCGGTGTGAGCGAATTATCGTATCACTCCCGGCGGGACAGCCAGTTTTTTGAGTTGAAGAAATAAAAAAAGCAAGGATGCCGCAGCATCCCAGGAACGGCCAAGGAACATATCATTTTTTTAATGGCAGAAACTCGCCTATCCGGCCGGCAAGCCGTCCGGCGTCTTGGTCGCCCCAAAATAACACGCATACATGCAGCAAGGCCGGGCACTCACCCTATAAAGGGCGAATCCCCGGCCTTTTTAAATTGCGATGCAACCCTCTGCTTCGAGTCGAGCTTTCGGAACAATACCTGCAAAAGTGCAGCTTTTTTTCGCAAAAAACGCTGTTTCGAACGAAATTCCTGCAAAACTGCAGTTTTTTTCGAGCATAACGGCCAATCCTTCACATTAGCGGGAAAATTCCTGCATAATTGCAGGAATCCCTTTTACGCAATTGACCTCTTAGTCAACAACTGTATCTTTGCAGGAATTTGCTAATGCTCTTAGCACGCTTAGCTACGCTTGTCCGCTTCCAGCATAAGCTCGTATATTTTGCGGGTCGTGTTTACGTTTCTGATAGTCATTTTCCGGTAAAGATCCGTGCCGATCAGCTTCAACAAGCCGCTCTTGGCCGCCTTATCCCTGTCGACCGACCACAGGATAGCACCCGGAACGTAGAGAACCCGGTCAATTTCCGGCTTAATGGTCAGCCCGTCAAGCACGGCAGCGTCGTCGACATCCTCCCACAAAAAAAGCGCATCGCTCTTCATATTGTCATCGTTTGTCCATGAATCCGGCAACGATTGCATCATCCCTTGAAAGTCTCCGATATTGCGGACCACGACTTTAATGTTGAGCCCGAAGCCGGCCTCAATGGCCTTTTCCAGCATACCGGCCAGTTCCGCTTTTGACTGCATATCGGACGAGAAAATAATGTTTCCCGAATTAATATAGGTCACTACGTCAGTCATGCCCGCTTGTTCAAACACTTGTTTGAGCAGGCGCATGTCCACTTTGTTCTTGCCGCCGACATTGATCCCCCGCAACAATGCAACATAGATCATAATAGCCCTCCCAGCTAAGCGGATTCTTTAAGCGTCGCGTTAACCTTCGTCTCTGTAGCCGGGATTTCCTTTCCGTAACGGATGAAAATCCATACCCCGCACAAAATGACGATCCCCGCGATCATTTGCAGGCCGGTCAGTTTTTCTTTGAGCAGGATCCAAGCGAGCAGCGACGAGAATACCGGCTCGCCCAAAACGGCCATCGAGACGGCGGATGCGCTGATAAATTTCATCAGCCAGTTGAACAAATAATGCCCGAACAAGGTCGGCACCACGGCCAGCAGCAGAAATATCCCCCACTCTTTCGGCGCATACCCGGTAAAATCATACCCCCGCACCGCGTTATAGACCGCGAGCAAAGTGCCTGCCGAAGCGAATACCCAGAAATTGTACACGAATGCGGTCATCGTACCCAGCAGCCGTTTCCCGATAAGCATATGGGCCGCAACCGCCACCGTGCCGAGCAGGGACAGAAGATCGCCTTGCAGCGCCGTGCCGGACAGCTTGAAATCCCCCGAGCCGATCGCCACAGACCCGATGAGCGCCAGGGCCATTCCCGCCAGCATGGGGCGATTGATTTTCGCGCCGAACAGAAAGAAAGAACCGAACATGACAAGGATCGGCTCCAGCGTGAGAATGACCGTCGAGCTCGCTACAGTGGTCAAGCGCAAGGAGCTCATCCACAGCAAAAAATGGAGGCCGAGCATCGCTCCGGACAGCAGCAGTCCGCACCATTGCTTCAATTTGAGCGAAAACATCTCCTTCCGGTGTTTCCAAACCAGAGGCAGCAGCAATAGGTTCGTCAAATAGAGACGATACATCCCGACGACCGACACTTCCGCGGACGACCAGCGGATGAAGATCGAGGAGAAAGAGATGGCAATAATTCCGACGATATAAAGAAGCTCGTACGATACGGATGATCTGGCTTTGAGATTCATGGTGCTGTTCCTCTGTTTCTTATAAAATTTAGTTTTAACTTAATATTTTTTGGTTTTATATATTTGCTTTCGCAGCGCTCCTAATTATAGATTACACCCGGAACTTCTTCAATCAAAAGTGTCGAAGGGTCTGTATTAGGTGTTTCATGTGTTTCGATTTCGAACAGTTTTTGAACTGTCTGAACTGTCAACGAGACTAAATTTATATTAAGGGATTGACAAATTATGCATGTGAATTTAAAGTTTTAGTAGCTGATAAGTGATAATGATTATCAATATCATAATTGTTAATTCGAAAGGGAGAGATTACCGGAAATGAAGAAAAAATTGTTGTTACCTCTGCTGATTCTTGCGGTCGTGGCATTAAGCGCCTGCGGCAACAATGCAAACCATAACGCCAACGCCAGCACAAGCAACTCTGCTGCCGAAGCCAACGCCAGCGCCGATAGCAGCTCCGATACGATTACTTACCAATCCGAAAGCGGCCCGATTGAGGTTCCCGCCCATCCGCAGCGTGTTATCGCCCTGTCCGGGTATGCCGGCAACCTGTTGGCTCTCGACGTGCCTCTTGCCGGCGCGGATTCCTGGACCAAGGGTAACCCTAATTTCAAGGATCAGCTCAAAGACGTTCCCGAAGTATCCGAGGAAAATGTCGAAAGCATTTTAAATGTGAAACCCGATTTGATCATCGCAGGCTCGGACATCAAAAATGCCGACAAGCTGAAAGAGATTGCCCCGCTGGTCACCTTTACATACAACAAGGTTGACTATCTGACCCAAGTCCTGGAGATCGGCAAAGCGGTAAACCAGGAACAGAAGGCATCCGATTGGGTTGCCGACTTCAAGGAACGCGCCCAGAAAGCAGGGGAAGATATCAAAGCCAAAATCGGCGCCGACAGTACTGTTTCCGTTATTGAAGGGGATTCCAAAGCACTGTACACCTTTGGCGACGCTTGGGGCCGCGGTACCGAAATCATCTATCAGGCGATGGGCCTGAAAATGCCGGATAAAGTGAAGGAAATGACGGCAAAAGCCGGCTATTACGATTTGTCTCTGGAGGTCCTTCCGGATTATATGGGCGATTACGTCTTTTACAGTAAAGACCCGGCTGCGGATGCCTCTTTCCAGGAAACCTCCACTTATAAGAATATTCCGGCCGTTAAGAACAACCGTGTCTTTGAAGTGGACGCTACCGGCTTCTATTTCAACGATGCCGCGTCTCTGGATTACCAGCTTGATTTCATCACGAAATCGCTGCTCGGCACCGAATAACCCCCAATCGCAACTGAGGAACGCCTTTTGCGTTCCTTTTTCCGTAATACAGAAAAGGAACGGATGATAGAGATGCAAAATAAGCCTCAGCAAAAGACAGCAAGATCTTTTGCTTTCAAGCTGTTTATCAGCTTGGTTGTGTTTGTGGTTATGTTCGCCCTGGCGATCATGCTCGGCGCGAAAAACGTTTCGCTGGCGGATATCTGGAGCGCCATGACCAACCCGAACGCGACGGGTGACGATATTTCCGTCATCCGCGAGCTCCGGCTGCCCCGGGAAGTCGGCGGCGTTTTGGTCGGCTCCGCCTTGGCCGTCGCCGGGGCGATCATGCAGGGCCTGACCCGCAACCCGCTGGCCGACCCCGGGCTGCTCGGCCTGACTTCCGGGGCTAATGCGGCGCTGGCCGCTACCTTTGCGTTTATGCCGGCCATCGGATATTTCGGCACGATGGTGGCCTGTTTTATCGGTGCGGCCTTCGGCGTAATGCTGGTGTTCGGCATCGCCGCCTTGCGGCGGCAGAACCTGTCGCCGCTGCGCATGGTGCTGGCCGGTTCCGCCGTTTCGGCGCTGCTTGCGGCGGTGGCCGACGGCATCAGCCTTCAATTCAAGATTTCCAAAAATGTTTCGATGTGGACGGCCGGCGGATTGATCGGCACGACCTGGGGGCAGATCGAGGCGATTGCACCGGTGATCTTGATGTGCCTCCTTGCCTCTCTCCTGTTGTCCCGGCAACTGACGATTCTCAGTCTGAATGAAGGAACGGCCGTCGGGCTTGGTCTTAAGACCACTCAGGTCAAAATCGCCCTTTATGTGCTGATTACGCTCCTTGCCGGCGCCGCCGTAGCCCTAGTCGGCAACCTGGCGTTTATCGGCCTGATGATTCCGCATCTTGTGCGAATGTTTGCAGGCACCGACTACCGGACCATTCTGCCGCTTTCCGCGATTATTGGCGGCGCCTTTATGTTGTTCGCCGATACGCTCGGCCGGATGATCATTGCGCCTTATGAAGTTTCGGTCGCCGCGATCGTGGCCATACTCGGCCTGCCCTTTTTCCTGTTCATCGTTCGTAAAGGGGGGCGTTCGCTATTATGAAAACCTCTCAGTTTCTTCGCAAGCAACCGGTTGTCGTCGCCATGCTCCTGCTTCTTACCCTTGCGACGATTGTGATCGGACTGGGCATCGGCTCGTCCCCCGTATCGTATGACAGGCTGATTCCGACGATATTGGGACACGGATCATTCGAAGATCATTTCGTGTTGTTTTCGATTCGCCTGCCCCGGATGCTGATTACGTTGCTGGCAGGTATGGCGCTTGCATTATCCGGAGCCATTCTGCAGGGCATTACCCGCAATGAGCTGGCTGATCCGGGGATCGTCGGCATTAATGCGGGGGCGGGAGTTGGGGTCACGGTCTTTTTCCTGTTTGCGCCGCTCAATGTCGAAACGTTTGTTTACGTCATCCCGCTCACGGCCTTTGCCGGTGCCCTGATTACCGCCATACTGATCTATGCGTTCTCCTATACCCGCGACGAAGGCGTTCAGCCGATCCGGCTGGTGATTACCGGCGTCGGTTTCTCCATGGCTTTATCCGGCATCATGATTGTACTCATTTCTTCGGTTGACCGGACAAAAGTGGATTTTATTTCCAAATGGCTGGCCGGTAATGTTTGGGGAACAGATTGGCCCTATATTCTGGCTTTGCTTCCCTGGCTGGTAATCATTGTTCCTTATGTACTGTTCAAATCCAGAGCTCTGAACCTGCTTGCTCTAAATCAGGCTACGGCGATCGGGACAGGCGTGGCGGTCCGCAGAGACCGGATTCTGCTGATGCTGGCCGCGGTCGCGCTCGCGGCTTCCGCCGTCTCGGTCACCGGCGGCATCGCGTTTATCGGCCTGATGGCGCCGCATATTGCCAGGGCCCTGGTCGGGCCAAGACATCAGCAGTTTGTGCCGGTGTCCGTCTTAATCGGCGGCTGGCTGCTGCTCCTGGCCGATACGATCGGCCGCAATCTGTCGCAGCCGGAAGGTATCGCAGCCGGGATTATGGTTGCTTTTATCGGTGCCCCTTATTTTCTCTATCTGCTGTTAAAAAAAGAACGTTAAGCATGAAAAGGCATTTTCCCGGTCGCCCGGGGAGTGCCTTGATTTTTTTCGTCAGGCGGAATACCTTAATTGAAACCGGAAGTTTTCAGCAGAGCCTTCACCCTTTAAAATAGATACCATGATTACCCAATCCGATCACATCGTAATTGCATATCACTCGAGCCGGGAATGCCAACTTTTCAAAAATCCGCAAATCACGGAAGGATGGTTAATATGGAAATGATCGTTTCTAAACAATGGCTGCTTGCACGGATATATGAGCCGGATCTGGTAATCGTCGATTGCCGGTTTGATCTGGCCGATAAGGAGGCTGGCGTGGCCGCATATCGGGAAAGCCATATTCCGGGAGCCGTTTATTTGGACCTGGAACGGGATTTGTCCGCTCCCGTCAGCGAACATGGCGGACGTCATCCCCTGCCCGATCCGCAGGAACTGGCGGACAAGCTGAGCAAAGCGGGGATCAGCAACCAGTCGCGGGTTGTAGCCTATGACGACCAGGGCGGCATGTACGCAGCCCGACTATGGTGGCTGCTCGGCTGGCTGGGACATCAAGATGCGGCCGTTTTGGATGAAGGTTTCTCCGCATGGGCTTCCGGAGGTTATCCGGTCACGGCCGAAACGCGTATTGTCGTCCCGGGAGCCTTTGTCCCGAACATTCAGCAGGATCGGGTTGCAGATGTCAACCATATCCGACAATCGCTTGGAAATGATCGGGTGCTGCTTGTGGATTCAAGAGCCCTCAGCCGTTATAAAGGCGAAGAAGAACATCTTGACGCGAAAGCCGGGCATATCCCCGGCGCGATCAACCGCTTCTGGAAAGACGTGCTGGATGACCGCGGGGCCTGGAAAGCGGAGCCTGCGCTCCGCGAGCAGTTCGCCCCGGTCATCAAGGCGCTGGACGATGGACGAGAGACAATCGTCTACTGCGGCTCCGGCGTCAGCGCCTGCCCGAACGTGCTGGCGCTGCATCGGCTCGGCTACACGCAGGTGAAGCTCTATACGGGCAGCTGGAGCGACTGGATTTCGTATCCGGAGAATCCGGTCTCTACGGGAGAAGAATAAGAGCGGCAAGACCGGGCCGAACGCGGGTTGGGGGCTGCGACAGTTTGCCAGTGGGCGACCTGTTGCAGCCCTTTTGGGCTTTCCGTTCAATGGTTTGCAAACAATAAACTGAGCTAATTTATTGAAAACTTTATTGCTTACCCGTATCTTTCTATGGATTTTTATCGTTAATAGATTGAAAATCAGGTTAAAGGAGAGTGGCTTATCTATGGAAAAAATCGTCGCATTTGTATCCAGCATCTTCATTCCGGTAACCGACATTGCACGTTCTGAGGAGTGGTATACTCGAATGTTTGATCTGGAAACGATTGAGAAGACCGATTATCGAGTCGGGCTCGCGTTCCCTAACGGTCAGGCATTGGTTTTGTTATGGAAAGTGGAAAAACCGCAGCCTGTCCAATTCGATACCGGCAAAGATATGATGCCTTACTTCAATTTCACTTCGTACAATATTCACCATTCGCATGAACAGCTTAAGGCTAAGGGAGCTAAGTTAAGCGAAATCTACAAAGAGGAAGGACATACGTTCTTTGAGGCATTCGATCCGACGGCAATTCCTTTAATATCGTGGAAGAGACGGGGCAGACGCCGTATTTTACACACAAGGATAATTTAAGGAAGCAACTATAGTGCCGCAGGAGGATCGCTCGGACGGAGGATATGAAACTTTTGCGGAGATGACGCTTCCGCTGCAAAGCGATTTAAGACGGTATTGTCTGGCTAAGGCCGGTTCGGAGTGGGATGCGGACGATTTGCTGCAGGAATCGCTTATTAAAGCCTATCGTTGGTATACCCGGTTCCCGAACCGGGAAATTACGAAGCCGTTTTTGTTTCGAATTGCCGCCAACGCTTGGGTGGATATATGCCGCAGCCGCAAATGGGAGACGCAGGTCGGACAGCTCGAAGAGCACCAAATCGGCTCTTATGAGGAATGGAGCGGATGGGATGTGCGCGAAGCCCTCGAGTTGTTGTCCGATCGGCTTGAACCGAAGCAAGTCGTTCTTATTTTGCTGATCGATGTATTTCACTTTACCGCGAAGGAAACGGGAATTTTGTTCGGACAATCCGAGGGGTCGGTGAAAGCAACTCTGAAGCGGGCAAGGACGAGGCTTAAGACGGCCGTTGAACGCCATCCGGAATATTGGGATGAGTCCGTGATTACAGCTCCGCGCCGCGGACTTAGCATCGAGGTGTTCGAAGCGTTGGTCGACGGTTTTCGTCGTGCGGACCCCTATGCGATATTCCGTTCGTACCAGACGATGATAGACGATGGCGCTGTGGTGGATCGGATCGAATTGCGCGGAAATACGCTTTATTTTACAATTACCGATCCCGACGGCAATGTATTGACGATCACGGAGAAGTTGAATTGGCATAATGGACAGGTTCATTCGAAATTCGAGGAGTGATTGGGTTGTTGGAAATGTTGCAGCAACAGTACGATTTGATTAGATCCGCTAGACAAAATATGCTTGCGTTCTTGGAAGAACTGCCTCCTCAGATATTACATCAGGAGGCTCCCGTTTTTGGACGCGGAACGATCATTCGAACCTATGCTCATGTCGTTGACTGTTATACGTTCTGGCTGGGATCGTTTGCGTTTCACAAGATAAACGAACATAGGGATATTCCCGTATACGAGGTTGAATGCGCCGATGTGAAATTCATCCGTAAAAGATTTGCCGAAGTGGATGAACTCGTAGAGCGGTTCTTAAAGGAATATTCAGATCGTTGGAATGAACCAATCGAGCAAGATGAGAGCTGGCAGGGTTACCCGAAGACAGCTACTCCTTTGCTGCTGATCACTCAAACGGAGACACATGAATTTCATCATAAAGGTCAAATCTTATCAATGGCGAGAAGTCTGGGCTTCCCGCCTCCAGCCGATGATCGTTTAGGCGGGCTTTTTATCTGAATCCCCAGAAACTAAGAAGAGGTGAAACGATGATTTCTCTAGGGTCCATGAGTATTAATGTCGTAACATTATTTGTCGAAGATCTACACACCGCGAAGTCTTTTTATCAAGAAATCTTCGGTCTTTCCGTCGCTTATGAAGATGAGAACTCTGCTGTATTTGACTTTGCCAACATGAGCATTAATTTGCTGGATGTTTCTTCTGCGCGGAGCCTCATCGCTCCTGAAGCGGTCGCAAATCAAGAGGCGGGGTCAAGATTCCAATTCACCATCCGGATAGACGATGTGGATGCTGTTTGCGCCGAGCTGAATGCGCGTGGCGTCACTCTTCTCAACGGTCCCATGAACCGGCCATGGGGAGTGCGCACTGCAAGCTTCGCCGATCCTAGCGGGCATATTTGGGAGATTGCGCAACAACTAACATAAGATAAGACACTTGAATTTCATCATAAAGATCATATCGTATGGATGGCGTCTACCGGCACCATGAACGCTTCCCGACAACAGCCAAGCCTACGCTTATTTAAAGGGCGCCCCTTAATGTGCAGGGACGCCCTTTTCATTTTGCTATATTATTCTCCTTGCTTCGATTGATTCTGACTGAAAGCCGCCTTTGCGTCCTCCGCCATTTCCTTGGCAAACTCTTCTCTTTGTTTGTCGGGAACCGGCATTTTGTTCATCGGATCCCGTTGAACTTCGTATTTGCTAAGACCTTGGGATTTCTTGCTCATGCTTTATCCTGCACCCCCTTCGGTTGCCGTCTGGTCAATCATTAGGATATGGACGCAGGATTTTTTTATGCATTCCCGCGTTATTCTTGGAACGTTAGTCGACGCGTGCGTTGTTTGCAACGGCGTTTACCCCTTAGGCCAGCGGTAAGGGGCGACATGCCGAAGCATGGTAAGAAAGAGTACCGCCCACTGCTCCACTGAGATCGAAGCGACCGCTTGCTCACGGCCAACCCCCGCCTGGTTCAAAGTAACTTTCAACTGCGCCGGAGTAAAAATCCCCCGAAGCGCATGGGCCGCCATAAGCCTGGGTTCACGCAGCATATAAGCCGCGAAGGCGGCGAATCGCCTTCCTTCCTTGGCCGGTACCAAAGGGCGTTCTCTTCGCATGATTCGAACAATGGCTGCATCGACGCGCGGCGGCGGAGCAAAATGAGTGCGGGGAATGAAGTTTTCTATCTCGAATTGAAATTGCGTTCTCCACATCAATAACCGCGGCTCCAGCGTATCGCGCTGCGTAAACCTGCGGGCCGCGCCTTTCTCAAGAATCAGCGCCCCCTTCTGAAACGCTTTACCTTCCGCCCCAAGCAGCTTTTCCAGAATGGCCGTTGTGATCGAGAACGGGATATTCGCGATGACGCAAAACGGGCTTGACGGCAATCGCATTTCCCTTATGTCGCCGTGGAGAATTTTGATACGGGGATGGCCGTCCGCCTTGATGCGGAGCGCCTTGACGAAATCCTCATCGATCTCTACTGCAAGCACCCTGCCGGCCTTTTCGGCAATCGGAAACGTAAGCCCCCCTTTGCCCGCGCCGATTTCAAGCACGGTATCGCTCCGCTGTATTTGTATCGTATTAATGAGTTCTCTGATCGTTTGCGGATGGTGCAGCAGATGCTGTCCCGTAAAGTTGGGACCCGATTTATGTTTTCTTACTGTTCTATGTTTCTTGTTCTGTTTGCGCATGAATATATTCCTCCCGATTCTGTTGATCTTTCGTGGTCAAACAAAAAACCGCAGGCCTGTGCCTGCGGCGGAACAACGGGAATGGGATATATACCTTGCGCACATTCAAATAACCGTTGTCCTTAAGCTAGTTAAAGACAACCGTTGATTCGGAGATTCAGTTGCAGGAATGAATAGACGCAAAAGCCCCCCTTCGTCCATTGGACGCTTGAGGACGCATTGTTTTTGCGCACGCAAAAAAGAGACAGACGCGCTGTCCCCTATCCTTCATTATGCAGCAGGAAATCCTGAAAATGGGCAGACCGATTCCGTTTTGCTCCGCTCGCAGGCAGAGCCTTTGTTCACTATGAAATTAGTGGGACAAAGTGACAAAACGCAATCTTCCAAAATTAACTGCACCCATCGTCAGGACAACCCTCCGTTCCTTAAGTTGAGGTTATTGTAGCACAGTCTTAATCGAATCACAATGTTATCCCCTCTCCTTCCTTGACGGCCCTTTGCATCCTTCTTACAATAAGAAAAATGTCTAATGGAAGGAACCTGCCAAATATGAAATTCGCGAAAAGAATGGAGCAGTTCGGCGAGGGGATATTTTCCAGGCTGCAGGAGATCAAAAGAAACAAGCTTGCGCTTGGTGAACCGGTGATCGATCTCAGTGTCGGCACCCCCAATATCCCGCCCGCCGGGCATATTACGGATGCGTTGTGTAAAGCGGCAGCCGAGCCCGGTAACTATATTTATGCCGTCAACGACCAGACGAAGCTGCTTGAGGCCGTCGGCGAATGGTACAAAACCCGTTACGGGGTGCAGCTTGACCCCAAGACGGAAATTTGCTCGCTGCTCGGCTCCCAGGAAGGGCTCGCGCACATTTCCTTGTCCATTGTCGACGAAGGCGATCTTGTACTTGTTCCCGATCCTTGCTATCCCGTGTTTGCGGACGGCCCGCTGCTGGCCGGCGCCGAGCTGTACTATATGCCGCAGAAAGAAGAGCACGGCTATGTCATCCGGCTTGAGGACATTCCCGAGGACGTGGCGAAACGGGCCAAGTTTATGATCGTGTCCTACCCCAATAATCCGACGGCCGCGCTCGCTCCGGATTCGTTCTACCGGGACTTGATCGCTTTTGCCAAGAAATACGATATCATCGTTCTGCATGATAACGCGTACAGCGAGCTCGTTTTTGACGGCAAAGCCTGCGGCAGCTTCCTGTCTTTCCCGGGTGCCATGGACGTCGGGGTTGAATTTAACTCCCTGTCCAAAACCTACGGCCTGGCCGGCGCCCGGATCGGCTTCTGTCTCGGCAACCGGGAGGTCGTCTCCGCGCTGAAAACCCTGAAGTCGAATATGGACTACGGCATGTTCCTTCCGCTTCAGCGGGCGGCTATTGCGGCGATCACCGGCGACCAGACCTGTGTCCAGGAGGTCAGAGGAATTTATGAGGAGCGCAGAAATATTCTGTGCGAAGGGCTGAGCGCATTGGGATGGCACATGGACAAACCGGAAGCGACCATGTTCGTTTGGGCCCGCATCCCGGCGCACTACGGCAGCTCGGAAGGCTTTGCCATGGAGCTCGTGAGCAAGGCCGGCGTGCTGGTCACCCCCGGCAGCGCCTTCGGCCCCTCTGGCGAAGGTTATGTCCGGCTTGCGCTTGTTCAGGATAACGAAGCACTGCGGCGCGCGGTGAAATTGGTGGAGGAAAGCGGCATTTTGCGATAAACACGGATTAGGGGATTTTATTACTTAATTCCCCGCCAACATCATGCCAGTCACCTCTCGGATGCCATCGAGCTTTTTTAAGCAATTACTTTACTTATCGGCCACGCTTTACTTTATCTTAACATGGGTTTGAATTCCTCCAAACAATTCAGCACTATACTTTCTACTTGGACCTGCATTTCTATCACTCGCCGACTCCGCCGTGCAGATGATGGCCGGCTTCAACAAGCAGATGGTCGACTCGCCGAAATTTTATGTACAGCTGATGGAGCTGCTGAACGATCCCGACAACATGGCGCTTGTACAGCATTGCACCGCGGGGAAAGACCGTACCGGTCTCGGCTCGGCCATTATTCTTCTCGCACTCGGCGTCGACGAGCAAACCGTGATGGAGGACTACTTGGCTTCCAATGTCTACCGCGCCGAAGCCAACCAAAAATCAATTGAAGCCCTCAAGGGCCAAATTCAAGACGAAGACACCCTCGCCGCTTTCACCGCACTGATGGGCGTACAGAAAGAATTCCTTCAGGCCGCGCTCGATGAAATGAAAGCCAAATACGGCTCAATCGATGGATTCCTGGAGCAAGGCCTGGGCATTACCAAGCAGGAACGGGCCAAGCTGAAGGCTATGTATACGGAGTAAATCATCAAGATCTGGACAGTTCTTAAAACCCTGACATCTTTTCACCAGGTGGCAGGGCTTTTTGACATGCCTCCCTCAAGGGGCAAACCACGCCTCCGCTTTGCCACTGGCCGCCGGCACCTGCATTTCTTGTTTCCAGACCAATATGCTGTCTTCCGGCTTGCCGTAATAAAGCGCTTGGATCGCCTTCCCCTCGCCGTATCTCTCCCTGTAAATCTCGTTCTCAAAATCCAACTGCTCGTAATAGCTGATCGCAACTTCCACTTTAGCCTTAGTTTTTATAATGGGACGATAAGGAACAATATAAAAATTCCCCCGGTCATCCATCTCGAACCTGGACCGGTTGGACTCATAGCCGTCGGTCAGAGCAATGTGGTAGACAATTTTACCATCCTCCAGCCTGCCGATATCGGAAATCTCGATGACTTCGGAAGAAACGGGAACCACGTTCCAGCGGAATAAGCCGACATACCCCAACAGCAATACGCAGCAGACCGAAAAGGTTAGCACGGTCCCCTTCAAAAAGGCCCGCCATTTCGACCGGCTCCAAAATGCGGAAATCCGCTTGATCGCCTCCGCCTCTCCTTCATACCGTTCGCTTGTCTCCTCCGAAATCCGCACATCGGTTCGCATCTTATCCAACTCTTCGCGGAGAACCTCGGAGTCCTGCAAACGCTCCTCGACCAATCTCTCGGTTTCCGAACTGCACACCTTGTCGATATACAGGGGCAACAAGTCCCTAATAATGTTGTCATGAATCTTGTTCATGCTCATCCTCCTCCTTCAACAGATCCTGAATTTTTTGCTTGGCACGAAAAAAAGTCACCCTCGCCCAGCCCTCGCCTTTCTCGAATAGTCCGCCGATCTCCGAAAAGGACAATTCTCCGAACACCCTTAGGGTGAATACCTCTTTATAGGGTTCACTTATCCGGCGCAGCGCCCCGTGAATCCTGAGCGTCTCCTCCCTCTTGACCATGGCTTCTTCCAAATTGCCCGAGATCGCGTTTATATCCGCCTGTTCCGGAGCGATACGTTTTTGCTTGTCCAGATAAGAAAAGTAGGTGTTCTTGGCGATTTGGCAGAGCCAGACACTGAGCTTGCAGTTGCCTTTGAAGCCGTGAATGCTCTTAAGCGCTTTAAAAAAGGTTTCCTGGGTAATTTCCTCGGAAACGCCCTTATCCCGGCTTAGGGAGTATACGAATCTGTACACTTCCCGGAAGTGCCGGTAATAGATCTGTTCAAAGTCAGCCATTCCTTCACATCCTCACGACTATATGACGGACGTAGCGATAATTCGTTACATCACTGGAAAATATTTTTGAAACAATTACCAAAGCTCTTGCGTAATAACTCAGAAATAAGTGAGTTTTTGGCTATTTAATCAGTAAATATTTGGAACATCGTAATCCGATTATCTGATAAAATTAGCAAAAGAAGCCAATCCAGTCGGAGCGGAACGCTAAATCCGGTATCGCGATTATCGTATCTTGGCATGGAAAAGGAGGTGTATCTATCATTGAATATTACAAAGTTGACGAAGCTGTTGGGACTGATCGCCGGGATCGCGGTTTTGGACATTATTTTATTTTCCCCGGGGCTGATCGGGATTCAAATCGGAGGCGCAAGCGTCCTGCAGACCGCCGCCGGCGTAACGCTGCTCGTAATCAGCTTCCTGGTGCTGGTCTACGGGAGCTACGTACTGCTGTTTAAACCTCCCGCCGTCCCCCCGATCAAAGATATCGTAACGCATGAGGATTACATAGAAGCGCTTGGTCACTACAGGGATGTTAAAGTGCTCAAATCCGATATTCAGCTTGCCCTTGATCAGCTGGAGCGGATAGAGAAGAAGAAAGATACTTTGCTGGATGTTCTGAGCCAAAGATTTGATCCGGCGGAGTTAAGCTATAAGAAATTCGCCTCCGTCATCGCCGAGGTCGAGAAGCTGTTCTACCTTAACGTCCGGGGGATTTTGAACAAATTGGGCGTTTTCGACGCTTCGGAATTGTCCATCTATACGAACAAGCACAATTCCGGGCGGTTTTCGAGCAAGCTCGTTCAGGAGAAAACCGCCCTCTACAACGAATATTTGACTTCCATCGCCGGCTATATCGGCGCCAACGAAGAAATTTTGCTCAAGCTGGACAAATTGCTGCTGGAGATCTCCCAGTTGGGCAGCGCCGATTACAAAGATATTGAGGAAATGCCCGGCATGAAGGAGATCGACGCACTGATCCGCCAGACTAAATTTTATAAGCAATGAAGGGGAGATGAGAATGGCAAGAAGAGGAAAGGCATTTGCGATACTGCTGATCATTGCGGCGGCGGTATTTGCCATTGTTTATTTCGGAATCACTTTAACCGCCAATCTGGGCAAATCCGAAACGGAGATCACTGCCGAAGACGCGGCGAAAAAGCTGGAAAAGCTCTATAACGATATTCGGATTGCCACGGCGGAACCGGTAAAAGGGCAAATCGACCTCGATCCCGTATCCGTCAGCGATTCCTTGCCCGATATCTCCAAGTTCCCCATCTCGGTAGAGAATACCACGGACAGCTTCGTGGAAATCTTCTCGTCCACCGAAAAGTCGGGTACGGGAGTCGACGGCTGGTTAAATGAAGTCGCGGAAGAATTCAACAAGGCCAAGATAACGGTGAACGGCAATCCCGTATCGGTAAAAATCCGCAATATCGCCTCCGGTACGGCCACGGATTACATCAGATCAGGCAAGTATGTACCGGACGCCTTCACCCCTTCCAACGAGCTGTGGGGCGAAATGGTCAAGGCGCAGGGGGTCAAAACCCAGCTTGTCGCCGACCGCCTGGCCGGCAATGTCGCGGGCATCGTAACGAACAAAGCGAAATATGATGAACTGGTCGACAAATACGGGGCCGTCAACGTCAAGACGATTACCGACGCGATCGCGGATAACGAGCTGTCCATGGGATACACGGACCCTTTCGCAAGTTCGACCGGGTTGAACTTCCTGGTCACCGCGCTGGAGACGTTCGACAGCTCCAACCTGCTCGGAGACAAGGCGGTTCAGGGCTTTGAGAAATTCCAGGCCAACGTCCCTTTTATTTCGTCGACCACGCTGCAAATGCGCGAAGCCGCGGAAACCGGGATGCTCGATTCCTTTGTTCTGGAGTATCAAACCTATGTCAATGCGGCGGATCTGAAGGGCGGATATGTTTTCACCCCGTTCGGGGTCAGACATGACAGCCCGCTGTATGCGCTGGGCGATTTGCCTGCCGATAAGCTCGAGATTATCAAACGGTTCGCCGAGTTTGCCGGGCAGGAGAAATATCAGAATCTCGCCAAGGACAAAGGCTTCAACGGGCTGGACGATTACCGCTCGGAGCTGCCGGCCGTCGACGGAAATCTCCTTACCTCCGCACAAAAGGTATGGAAGGAAAAGAAAGACGCGAGCAAGCCGATTGCCGCCGTATTCGTGGCCGATATCTCGGGCAGCATGGACGGCGAACCGTTGAAACGGCTGAAGGAATCGCTGCTTACGGGCCAGAAATATTTGGGCCGGGACAACAGCATCGGTTTTGTTTCTTACTCCGACGACGTGACGATCAACCTGCCGATCGGAAAGTACGATACGAATCAGCAGTCGATGTTCGTCGGCGCGGTCGACAGCCTGCAGGCCGGCGGGGGTACGGCGACCTTCGACGGGATCGTGGTGGCGATGAAAATGCTCCAGGATGAGCTGACTGCGAATCCGAACGTGAAGCCGCTGATCTTTGTGCTTAGCGACGGCGAGACGAACACCGGCCATTCGCTGAAAGATATCAAGGGATTGATCGAAAACTACAAAATCCCGGTCTACACCATCGGATATAACGCCAACATTCAGGCGCTGCAAAGCATCTCCAGCATCAATGAGGCGGCCAGCATCAATGCGGACACGGAAGACGTCGTGTACAAGATCGGCAATTTGCTGAATGTGCAAATGTAAATTTTATGGGGACGAGGAGGAATTAGATTGTCATTTACGATGGAAGTAGTAAGCCCGGAAGAACTGAAATCCGCAATTGAGGAGCAGGTGAAGCCCGAACCCGAGGAAGTATCGCAGCTAAAGGAGCTGGCCCAAAGCAATGTCACGACGATCCTGGATCTCGATATCGAGTCCTTGGAGAAGCGGAGAGAAATTTTGCAGTCGATCGATAATTTTGGGATGAGCACGATGAAATCGTCGTCGGAGAAGAATTCACTCCTGCAAGTATCCGTCGGCGATCTGTCTAAAATGGGCGACGACGGCGGCCAGGTCGCCAAAGGGCTAACCGAGCTGCAGCTTCAATTGAAGGATCTGGACCCGAGCGTAGTCGATTTCGCCAAGACCGGCTTTTTGGGTAAATTGTTCAACCCGCTGCGGGCCTACTTCGCAAAGTTTCAAAAAGCCGACTCCGTCATTTCCGACATTATCGTCTCCCTGGATAAAGGCAAATCCGTGTTGAAGAACGACAATACGACGCTGGAATTCGAACAGCAGGCGCTGCGGGAGCTGACCAAAAAGCTGCAAAAAGAAATCCAGCTCGGCATGCTGATGGACGCGGAGATCGAATCCCAGCTCGAGACGGCAAAACTGCGCCAGGAATCCGAGGACAAGATCCGCTTCATCACCGAGGAAGTGCTGTTCCCGCTGCGGCAGCGGGTCATGGACCTGCAGCAAATGCTGGTCGTGAACCAGCAGGGCATCATGGCGATCGAAGTCGTAATCAGAAACAACAAAGAATTGATCCGGGGCGTGGACAGAGCCAAGAACGTCACCGTTTCCGCCCTGAGAATTTCCGTGACGGTCGCCAGCGCGCTTTACAACCAAAGAATCGTCCTGAAAAAAATCGAGCTGCTGAACCAAACGACGGACAATCTGATCGCCAGCACCTCGAAAATGCTGAAGGATCAGGGCGCGGCGATTCAGAAGCAATCGCTGGAAACGAGCATCTCCGTCGATACGCTGAAACAGGCTTTCAGCGACGTGCTGGAGGCTTTCGATTCGATCAGCACCTACAAGCGGGAGGCGCTCCCGAAAATGCGCGAAACGATCAGCCAGTTCCGGGAATTGGCCGATACCGGCGAAAAGCAGATCGAACGTCTGGAGAAAGGCCAGAAATTAGGGTTGTAGCTTTGACAGGGCGAAAACGGAATAACGCCGAAGGCAAAACGAAAAATCCTGCATTCCACTGCAGGATTTTTTCGCGTTCATCCGGCCCAATGCGGCGGACGGACGAGCGACGGCGGCAGCTTCGTGGCGGCATCTCCCCTCGCCGCGTTAAGCTGCGTTTGGGTCAGGAAAAGGCTGCCGGTCAGATCGGCCCCGCGAATATCCGCATCCCGGAAGTCCGCCCCGATCAGGTCGGCGAATCTGAGATCGGCGTCCCGGAGATCGGCGGCAATGAGGTAAGCGCCCCTTAAATTGGCGTACCGGAGGTCCGCCCCCTTCAATTTGGCGCCGATGAGATCGGCTCCCCGCCCCACTTTACGCTTCGGCGGTTTCTGCGGGCTTCCATATCGGCGGCGGGCGTCTTCGCGCACCAGCTCGCTCGCTTGGCGAAGCAGATCGCTCACCTTGGCCCGGTGCCCCGCCGCATCCAGCGCGATAAGCTCGTCCGGTCCTAAACCAGTGAATCGCTCCGTTTCGTCCAGAGCCCGGCGGATCTCATCACGGAGAGTATCGGCGGCCGGCAGGGCCAAAACTTCGTATAGGTACCAAAGCAGCTCATGAAGCTGCCACATAACCGGAAACACCGCGAACATCTCCGCGGCGGTCCCGGGAGCTTGGCGCCAGTCTATTCCGCGATAGGTGATTTGCGAGACTTTCTGTCCGGCACCGAAGCAATCATACACCGTACAGCCGCGGTATCCGCGGTCCCGCAGCGAATCATGCGTACCGCAGCGGAAATCCTCCCGCAGATGCGGACAAGGCTGGCCGGCCGGTTTGTCGGCGGCAAAATCCGCCGAAGCGGCGAACGGCAGCGCCACACAGCATAAGCCGAAGCAGTTCCCGCAATCCGCCTGAAGGCCGGCCCGCCCGGGGGCGGGCGAAGACGGCGTATTTTCGTGATTCCGTGCCATTACCCCAACTTCCTTTCATGATGCACCTTAAATTTAATTATCTATATATTATCTTAAATCCCTATAGCATTTTATGATAGAATGATTTTGTTTGACCAGTAGTCAACGAAAATTTACAGAAATGAATAAAGAGAGGAACATTACAATTGGCACAGTTGTTTTACAAGTACGGAGCAATGAACAGCGGTAAGTCGATTGAAATTTTGAAGGTCGCCCACAATTACGAAGAACAAAACAAGCCTGTTCTTATTTTTACTTCCGCCGTGGACGACCGCGATGAAGTAGGCTTCGTCTCTTCACGGATCGGTTTGCGCAGAGAAGCGATTCCGATTTACGACGATACGGATATTTACGAAATCGTACGAAGTCATAAACCGAAGCTGTATTGCGTGCTGATCGACGAATGTCAATTTCTTAGTGAAAGCAGCATCCGGCAGCTTGTTCGGATCGTCGATGAGCTCGATATCCCGGTGATGGCGTTCGGGCTGAAGAACGATTTTCAAAATCAGCTGTTCGAGGGCAGCCGCCAATTGCTCATATACGCGGACAAAATCGAAGAAATGAAAACAATCTGCTGGTTTTGCGCCCGCAAGGCCACGATGAACCTGCGGATGGAGAACGGCAAACCGGTATATACCGGAGAGCAGATCCAAATCGGCGGCAATGAATCCTACTATCCGGTATGCCGCAAATGCCATGCCAACCCGCCGCTGTAAAATATCCCTACTATCGCAAGTGAGAATTAGCCCCGGACCAGCCCGAATGGTCCGGGGCTTCTTTAGAATCAAACTTTGTTTTGCTCTATTTCTAAATGATATTTATTAAAAACATCTTGACATAACACTATATATTGGGATATATTCGCAATACGCCAACTACATATTGTGGAGACAGGTACTTTGTTGATCAACAAGGTTTAATAGGGAAGTGCGGTGCGAAACCGACGCGGTCCCGCCACTGTAACAGAGGAGTGCTCTCTGAATGAACCACTGAATCGCCCCTTGGATAGACCGGCATTCGGGAAGGTAGAGAGGATGTTGAGACTGGAGCCAGGAGACCTGCCTGTTTCTTAGACACGGGAGCTTCCTACGGGAAATAGGACAGTGTTTTACATCAGGTTATTTTAAGCTGAGGTATTTTGCCTGCCCGTTCTTTCGGGGGTAAAATATCTTTTTTTATTGAAGGATGTGAAAATGATGGTTATCGCCTACGATTCAAAAACCGGCAATGTCAGACGGTTTATTCAAAAGCTGGATGCCGAATGCGTTCAGATTGACGAGGATATGAGTCTGGATACGCCTTTCGTGTTGGTCACCTATACGACGGGCTTCGGCCAGGTTCCGGAGAAGGTGCAGAAATTTCTGGCCAGGAACCACAAACAGCTGCAGGCCGTGGCCGCTTCCGGCAACCGCAATTGGGGGCAATGCTTCGCCATGAGCGCCGACAAGATCGCCTCCCAGTATGAAGTGCCTGTGCTGTACAAATTTGAACTCAGCGGCACTCCGTTAGATGTTACCAACTTTCAAGAAAGGATGAGTTCACTTGAAGCATATCGAGCTAAACAATGAAATTATGTCCCGGAGAGAAGACGGCTTCTTCGATCTGGAAAAGGACCTGCAAGCCGTACAGGCGTTTGAGGAAGAGGTAAAACTGCAAATGATGGCTTTCTCCAGCGTAGAGGAGCGGATTACTTATTTGGTAGAGCATAACTATTACTATGATGTGCTCGCCGAATACACGATGGAGCAGGTAAAGTCCATCACTGCGCTAATTGCCTCCATCCCGTTCGAATTCAAATCTTACATGGCCGTTTCCAAATTTTATCGGGACTACGCCCTGAAAACAAACGACAAAAAACTGTATCTGGAGACATATCAGGACCGGATCGCGATTGTCTCCCTGTTCCTAGGCCAAGGGAACTTTGAAAAGGCCAAGGAATACGCCGTTGCGCTGATCGAGCAGCGCTACCAGCCCGCAACGCCGACCTTTCTCAATGCCGGGAAAGCCCGGCGCGGTGAAATGGTCTCCTGCTACCTGCTTGAGCTTGACGACTCGCTGAACAGCATCAACTACAATATTTCGACCTCGATGCAGCTGTCCAAGCTGGGCGGCGGTATCGCGCTGAACCTGAGCAAGCTGCGCGCCCGCAACGAAGAAATCAAGGGCATCGCGAACGCCTCCAGCGGCATCATGCCGGTGGCCAAAATTCTCGAGGATACGTTCTCTTATGTGAACCAATTGGGCCAGCGCAAAGGCGCGGGGGCTGTGTATATCAACATTTTCCACTGGGATGCCAACGAGCTGCTCGACAGCAAGAAGATCAACGCCGACGAGAAGTCCCGCCTGCAGTCGCTGTCCATCGGACTGATCTGCCCGGATAAATTCTTTGAGCTCGCCGAGCGGAACGAGGATCTGTATGCATTTGCCCCGTATTCCGTCTATAAGGCGTACGGGCAGCATCTCGACGATATGGATATCGATGCGATGTATGAGGAACTGCTCGCCAACCCTGCCGTGATCAAAAAGAAAGTGATGAGCGCACGCGATATGCTGACGAAGATTGCGATCATCCAGCTGGAGAGCGGCTATCCCTATATCATCTACCGCTCGAACGCCAGCCGCCAGCATGCCTTGAACGCGATCGGCAGCATCAAAATGTCCAATCTGTGTACGGAAATCTTCCAGCTGCAGGAAACCTCCACGATCCACGATTATGATCAAGCGGACGAAATCCGCCGCGACATCAGCTGCAACCTCGGCTCGCTGAACATCGTGAATGTGATGGAGCACCGCAAGCTTCGCGAGTCCGTATACACGGGCATGGATATGCTAACCGCGGTGTCCGACATGATGAGCATCGAGAACGCGCCGGGCGTGCGCAAAGCCAACTCGGAGCTGCACTCCGTCGGCCTCGGCGTGATGAATCTGCACGGCTATCTAGCGAAGAACGGCATCCCGTACGAGAGCGAAGAAGCGAAAGATTTCGCCGGAACATTTTTCATGATGATGAACTTCTACAGCTTGGAGAGATCGATGAATATCGCCAAGGAGCGCGGCGTGACATTCCAAGGCTTTGAAGCTTCCGACTATGCGAACGGCGCATACTTCCTCCCGTATCTTGAGACCGACTTCGCCCCGAAGACGGCAAAGGTACAAAAGCTGTTTGAAGGCATGGAAATTCCGGGTCCGAAGCAATGGGCGGCGCTAAAAGAGCAGGTCGCCGAACATGGGCTGTATCATGCCTATCGGCTGGCCTGCGCGCCGACGGCCTCGATTTCTTATATCCAAAATGCGACGTCATCCGTGATGCCGATCGTGGATCAGATCGAGACCCGGACGTACGGCAACTCGACAACCTACTACCCGGTCCCTTATTTGTCCAGGGAGAACGTGCTGTTGTATAAATCCGCCTATAACATGGATATGTTCAAGCTGATCGATCTGATCTCGGTCATCCAGCCGCATGTCGATCAAGGGATTTCGACCGTATTGTTCGTCAACAGCGACGTGTCGACCCGTGAACTGGCCAGATACTACATCTATGCCAACAAGAAAGGCCTGAAGAGCCTCTATTATACCCGTACCAGAAAAGTCGGCATCGAGGAGTGCATCGCCTGCGCGATCTAATGCCAAGGTAAAGCCAGGAACATGAGGCCGATGAATCGGATAGACAGTGTCGTGGACAAACGCTGCCCACGCCCGACCAGCAAAGGAGGAACCCTGCAATGCGCGCAGTAAACTGGAACAAACCCGAAGACGATTACTCCAAAATGTTTTGGAATCAAAATATACAGCAGTTCTGGACGGAGGAGGAATTCCCCGTCTCTACCGATAAGAATGTTTGGGATATGCTGAGTGAGCAGGAGAAGGACATCTACAAGAAGGTGCTCGGCGGACTTACCCTGCTCGATACGAAGCAAGGCGGCGAAGGCATGCCGCTGATTCTGCTGCATACTACCAATTTACAGGCCAAATCGGTATTGGCGTTTATGGGCGCGATGGAGGAAATTCACGCCAAATCCTACAGCCATATTTTCACAACGCTATGCACCGGAACCGAGATCGACGAGCTGTTCGCCTGGGTGGACGCGCACCCGCTGCTGACCCGCAAGGCCGAGCTGATTACGGGCTGTTACAAAAAGCTCTTCAAGCCCCAAGCGACCGGCAAGGAATTGTACCTGGCGATGACCGCCAGTGTGTTCCTGGAATCGTTCTTGTTTTACAGCGGCTTCTTCTACCCGCTCTATCTTGCCGGACAAGGGAAAATGACCGCCAGCGGCGAGATCATCAACATGATCCTGCGCGACGAGAGCATCCACGGCGTATTCGTAGGACTGCTGGCCCAGGAGGTGCGGGCGTCGCTCGGCGCTGAAGAACTGGCGGAAGCGGAGGCGGAAATGGATGAGTTGTTCCGTCAGCTGGCCGAGATCGAGCGCCAGTACACGGAGGAGATTTACACGCCGCTGGGGCTGCAGGATGAAGTGCTCAGCTTCGTGCACTACAACGCCAACAAAGCGCTGATGAATCTGGGATTGGAGCCGTACTTCCCGGACGAAAAGATCAATCCGATCGTCGAGAACGGACTTAAGACGGATTCGAAAAATCATGACTTTTTCAGCCTGAAGGGCAACTCTTACCATCGTGCGATGCACGTGGATCAACTTACGGATGACGATTTCGTGTTTTAAACGGCATAACAAATGATTAGCCCCGGACCAGAACGACTGGCCCGGGGCTAGTTTTTGTGCACGCGATTAATTTTGCGGTGTATAAGTCAAATAAGTCCCTTTGTTTCCTACGGCGATATACTGCTTGCCGTCCCAGATCAGATCATGCAAATATTCGGAGGTTCCCGATTGGACTTTGGTCCAAACTTTGCCGTCCGGGGATCTTAGAATCAATCCGCCGGCCCCGACAGCCATGAACTCGTTGTTCCCGTAAATGATCGTACTGAGCGTGTCTTCTTTTTTGGAGTTATTGTCGAGATGTCGCAAGTAATACTTTTCATACTCCGACCAAACGGGATATTCCGCCTTCACCCATTTTCCGTCCGCCATGTAATACAGCATGATCGTTCCGCTGCTGTCGGAATACTCGTATTTCACGGTATGATCGTTGCCGCTGACAATAATCGGTTCATTGTCTACGAGCTGCGGATTCGTAGGACTGATGTCCTTCCAGCCGCTCGCGGGATCATACTTGTATATTTCGCCTGCCCGCGTTCTGCCGATAAAGTTGCTGCCGTCCCACTTCACTTCGATCGGATGATCCAGGCCGTACATAAGTTGGGACAAAGCAACCCCCTCGACCAGAGAAGCTCGATTCACCGAGAAATAGTAAACCCGACCGAGCGATTTAAAGCCCCAGTCCTCTTCCTCGGCCCCGAAAGCATAATCCTCGCCATTATAGCTTGCGCTGAGAACGGAATAATTTTTTAAGAGATTGAATGGTTTCTTCCATTGAACCGCATCGCCGGAAGCCAAGAACGTCCCGTTCGATCCGTATAAATAATAAGTTCCCGACTCGAAGCCGATTCCGTAGAAATCGGAGCCGATGGGCGATACGCCCCCTTCAACCGGATGCTTTTCAAAGCTCTTCATATCCGGCGAGGTGTAGATTCCGCCGAACGCGCCGACGGAAATAAACTGGCGTCCGTCCCAGATCGTCTTAAACAACCGGGCGCGATCCGTGTTAATGTCGCCGAGAGAAAATGCCCCGGGATCCTCGATCGGTTCCATACTAAAGCTCGGCTCTTCATTGAACATATTTATCGCATTCCACGTTTTCGCATCGGTGGAGGTCAGGAAATAGCCGCCATCGGCATTGATAATGTACCGGTCATAGACATAGTCGATCGAGTTCGGCCCCCCGGATTCGCTCCATTCCAACAAATCTTTCGACTTGGCGGCGTCCGCGTTCAGCAGGGAATCGGTAACAATTACGGCATTTCTGGAGCGGGCGGATTCGACGCGGTCGTAGGCAATCACCAACCCGCCCGGACCAAAGGCCACATCCGTATATTCGGCATCGCTATAATCCGTCCAATTCACTAGATTTCTGCTGGTCAGCGCTTTGTATTCGGAAAAAATATAATACACGCCATTTATGTATTTAATTTTCGAGGAGTTGTATATGCTGGAGGCAGCCTGGGTCGTTTTCCAAGTAACTCCGTCCAGGGAGGTCGATACAAACGCATAACCCGACGGATTATAAACTTTATTGGCCGACTCCGGGTAATATGGATCCGGCTTAAAAACATACAATTCCATCTGGGTGAGTAAAACGAATTGCTTGCCGTCCCAGATCACACTGCTGTTCGTCTGAACCTTGCTTTTGGCGAAATCGCCTTTTTGCGTTTCCACCCAGCTGGGAACATTCTTTTTTGTAATCGCCAGCGTCTGTTTCGTCCACTTGATCCCGTCGGTAGAGGTCAGAATCAGGTTCTGTTCCCCGACAGCCACAAACACGCCGCCCCCGAACGAAACGGAAAGAATACGGACGGTCGTGCCGGATGAGACAACCGACCACGTCTTAGAATCCGCGGAGCGGACGATGGCTCCGTCCCCGCCGACGGCGACATAGACGCCGTTGCCGTATGCCACATCAAACAAATCACTGCCAAAGAAGGCGTTCTGTTTCGTAAACTTGTAGTCCTCCTTGGCGAAGGAATGGCCGGGAATGGCCGTAACCGATAACACGAAACAGAGTAAGATGACAAACTTCTGGATTCCCTTCATAATTTTGTGCTTAAGCCCTCCTTGTACATCGCGAGAATTGTCGATAATTTGAATTGACAGTCTAAGTATAACGTAATTCATGCGATGGACAAGGAAATTTTTTACTAATCCATATCGTAAATCGTGCCTACTTTGAGGCCATAAAGCTCATTGTAGATTTTCTCGGCGTAAGCGTCCGTCATGCCCGCAATATAGTCGATGATCATATGCTCCCAGGTCCAGATCGGCTTCTCCTTCCGCTGATCCCTCTCAAAGCGGCGCAGCCAGTCACCGGGAATGATCGAGATCGAGGTAGCCGGATCGACAAAGGCGTCCCACAGCCGGGTGATCACCCAGGCGCTCCGCTTCTGCAGCCGCTGCACCCGCAGGTCGCGGATCATCGTCACCCAGGCGAAGCTTTTCAGCACGCTGACCGTCCGCAGCATGTCCTCGTCCTCCCGGCCGTCCTTGACGAAGGTTACCTTTTGCCAATCACCGTCGTCCACCACGCCGAGGCTGCCGACAAACAAGCTGACCCAGTACGCTTTGACCTCCCGGCGGGTCCGGGAATAGTCGTGGTCGCAGATCGGCATCTTCGCATTCCAGATATTCAGGAACGAGGTGAGCACCTCCGCCACTTTAACCTGGATGCGTTCAGGGGTCCAGCCCGCCCAGAAGGCATCCTCCAGGGTCATAATCTTCTCGACGATCAGCCGCTGGATATGGGAATCGAACAAAAAATGCTCGTGCACCTCGATTTTCCCGGCTTTGATTCCGTCCTCCAGATCATGGGCGGAATACGCGATATCGTCGCACAGGTCCATAAGCTGGGCCTCGAACGTCTTCTTGCCGTACGGAATGCCCCATTGGTCCCTGATAAAGGAGATGTACTCCCATTCATGCCGGTACATGCCCTTTTTGTTTTCCGTTCCGGGGAAAGGATATTTGTTCGTGCCGAGCAGCACGGCATCGGACAAATTCAGCCCGTCGATGTTTTCCCGCTTCTCCAGAAACATCATCAGCCGGAAGTTGTGGGCATTGCCTTCAAAATGCTCGTATTTCCGCCGGACCGCGTCGCGCGTGCGCCGCGCTTCTTCAGGGGAAGCCTTCCGTCCCTCAAGCTCCTGCTTGACCTTATCCTCGATCAGATTCTCGAGGATATGCTCCAGCACTTCTTCCCCTTTATGCCCGAACGGGGGATGTCCGAAATCATGGGAGATCGCGGCGCATTCCACCACTTCCGGGTCGATAATGAGTCCGGGATGCTCAGCTCCATCCGCCGCCACGGCCGGATAGGCCCGCAGCATGCTGCGCGCCGCCTCCCGGGCGATTTGCGCCACTTCGAGCGAATGCGTCAGCCGCGTCCGGTAGTAATCCCCGGTGCCGGCCCCGAACACCTGCGATTTTCCCTGCAAGCGGCGGAAAGTCGGCGAATGGATCAGGCGCGAATAGTCGCGCTCGAATGTCGCCCGGTTCGTCTCCTGCCCGATATTGTCCGGATATTGCCGATGCTCTCTCAATTCCTGAATGTTCATAAGCTGCACTCCTTTTTGTTGTTCGGCCAAATACGTTTTATGTTATTGTAGCCGCCAAACGGCGGAACTTAAAGCCTTGATTTGGAATGAAGGACGGTAAATTATTGCCGGGCACAATTTGACGGGAGGGCGTTTCACCTGGTTCTCCACCCTCCGATTTGCCCCAGAAACCCCTTTTCCCGATGAAGTAAAGGCTAATGCTTTTGAGATTCATGGAAATAGCTCTTTTGAGCTTCTGTTACCTCGCAGAAAATTTGCTTGATAATCATGAGCGTGCCTCCGGATGCAATTTGATCTTTTAACCCTCGAATGTTTGTTCCAGTTCAAATTATGGCTGCGTGTTAAAATAGTTCAAATTTTTATTCTCCAGGGTAGCGTATAAAATTATTTTCAATTACATTATAATAAACCATTTACAATAGTGTGCGACATACAGTATTATGGCATCAGGAGTTGATGAAATGTCTGACGCAGCGGAAACAATACAAGGATTATTAAGCGAACTGAGACGGGGGACGATCACGATCGGGGCGCTGAGCCAATTGTCCGAACCCCAATACGGATACTCGCTTGTTTCGGTTCTGGAGGAAAAAGGAATGTCCATCGATCCCGGGACGCTCTACCCCCTGCTAAGAAGGCTGGAGAAACAGCTCCTGCTCACAAGCAGTTGGGATACGAACGAGGCGCGTCCGCGCAAATATTATATGCTGACGGAGTTTGGACGCGAGGTATACGAAGGCTTATGCCGCGAATGGCGGAACTTGACCGCAAGTATGGAAAAGATTGTAGACCACAAAGGAGGCTGAATTATGGAGCTTATCGACCGTTATGTGTACGCGGTGACACAGCGGCTGCCGGAGCAGCAAAGAGAGGAAATCCGCAAGGAATTGTACGGGCTGATTGAAGATATGCTGGAAAGCCGTTCGCCGGACGGCGAGGCTTCCCCCGAGGATGTGGAGGAAGTGCTGCTTGAACTCGGCGATCCTAGCGTTATGGCGGCCAAATACCGGGGCAACGAGCGGTATCTGATCGGTCCGGATTTGTTTGAGTCTTATTTGACAACGATCAAGATTGTCATGGGGGCGATTTTGATTGCCCTGACCGTCGTATTTTTGATTGAAATGGTCCTTAAGCCCCCAGGTGCTGTTGAGCAGTTCACGGATTATCTCGTTTCGCTGATTTCGACTGGGGCGCAAGGATTTGTATGGGTTACGCTGGTCTATGCGCTCATTGAATACGGGATAAGACATAAAGACGCCGGTACGAACGGTTCAAGCAAAAAATGGCATCCCTCCAACCTGCCGGTAATTCCCCTGCCCGAGCATCGGATCAAATTGTCCGATCCGATTTTCGGCATCATTTTTACAATACTGATCACGGTTCTATTCTTGTTCAACCCGGAGCTCATCGGAGTATACCTCCAGCAAGACGGCGTTTTGCAGCTCATCTCCTTGATGAACCCGGACGTGATCGGCAAATATGTGCCTTACATCGTTATTTTGGGCATCCTTGGCGTGTTAAAGGAAACCTATAAAATCATCACGCGCAGACGCACACGAGCCGTGCTTGTCATCCACATCTGCTTTAGTCTTATCACGCTGATCTTTGCCGGAATTCTCCTCAATACGGCAGGTTTCTGGAACGCTGAGTTTCTGAATCAACTTCAGGCGATCGGGCTGGCTCCGCAAAGCGGCGAAGACTACGAGGTCGTAAAAACGATATGGCTTTCCGTAACCAACAATTTATTCTATTTGATTATCCTGATGACTGTTGTCGATGTCGCCGCGGAAAGCTATAAATGGTTGCGTAGCCGTCGAGTTTATCAGGCCTAAAAAAGCGTCTGGCGGGAAATGCCGGAGGCATTCGAGCCATACGCTTTTCACTCCGGCAAGCAATAGCTTTCCCGGAAAGGTTCACGCTTTCTTCTGTTTAAGAATAGTCCGCCGGTAGGCCATGACTTTGCGGTACATGGATTTATCTTTCAATTGATTGAAAATGTACGGGTCCGGGCTGGTATTGACTTCGATAATCCACGGGGTGAGCTTGCGGTCCAGACCGACGTCGACGCCAATTTGTTTGAATGCAAGATTTTTCTTGTGATAAAACTTGCCGATATCCTCGCCCAGCTTCTTAAGCTGCTTAATCAATTGAGCCTGCCGGGAAGCATCCATATGGGAGGACAGCAGCTTTTCGATGGCCATCGGCTTGCCTCCGTTATGATAGTTGGTGACGATCTTACCCGGTTCCGCCACCCTTCCGATCAGCCCCGTCGTCTCCCATTTACCCTCCGGGCTGATTTGAACCATAACGCGCAGGTCAAAGCGCCGATCCTTATGCTTGAGCAGGGGGATGCCTTTTTGGATCAAATAGCTTCGGCTTCCCGTACGTTTTTTCAACGATCGGTAAAAGGATTCAAACTCTTGCATCTTTTGGATTTTTGTTCCGTTTTGGCATTGGTACGACGTTTTACCGGATTCCCGGACCGTTTCGGCTCTCATAACCCCGTTCCCGTGGGTTCCGCGTTCGGGTTTAATATAAACCATGCCGTATTTATCCAGCATTTGTTTCAGGCTCTCCCTGCCGAACCGGACCGTCTCCGGAATCAGCGGGGAGATTTTGGCGCTCTTCATCAGCACATTGGTTTTGATCCATTTGCTTGTGAGCGTGGATCCCCTTTTTGTCCCCATTGCCTTTCCTCCAGTGCGCACGTTAGTGTACCTCTTCTGTAAAGCCTTAATATGCTATGCCTTTCTCCAGTACTTGGAAAGGGACAATGCTCCATGATGCACATGCCGGGGCGTCATCGTTTATCCGTGTAAATCGCCGTCCCAAATCGGAGGCAATTTCACGATATCCTCTTTTACCGGCGGCGTTCCGGTTTCTACCTGAATGATTTCCAACAGAGTGAGCGCCCTGATGCTATGCGGTACACCCGGAGAAATGAAAACACTCTCCCCCGCCGATATTTGCTTTACCACCCCGCCCAACACATACTCGCCTGAGCCGGCGGCTATCGTCCATGTCTCGGTTGCACCTCGGTGAAGGTGGTGGCTTGTGTGTGTGCCGGGCTCCATTTTCACCTTGGAAATCACCGTTTCTCTGCCTTCATCCGAAATTGAAATGTCGAGAATAACGCTGCTTCCCCATCTTTTTTCCTCATACATCGGCAGGGGGCATGCGGCTTGCAGCTCGTTCTTGATCCGGCTCGCTTCGCTCTTGCCCGCCACAAGAATTCCGTCGGGGCTTGCCGCGATGATGAGCCCGGGCGCTCCCACGACGCGGATCGGAATCGCCAGCTCATTGACCAGATGGGTGTCGCGAGAGTCCTCCGAAACATGACCTTTTCCGGTGACGCGGTCTTTCAGATGGCGGCAGAGCTGCTCCCAGTCTCCGAGATCGTTCCAAGCCCCATCGTACGGCAAAACAACCGCGCGTCCGGTCTTTTCCACCACCTCGCGGTCAAAGCTTTCCTGCGGCAGGCTATCGTACCGTTCAAGCAGCCTGTCGTAAAGCGGCGGAATTCCCCGCTCCGCCATACAGGACAGCAGGTAGCGCAGGCTGCAGGCAAAGACGCCGCAATTCCACAGCGCGCCCTGTGAAATCAGCTTCTCCGCCATAGCCTTGTCCGGCTTTTCAATAAAGCTGCCGACTTGAAAATACTCCCCGTCCCGTTTCCAGGACTTTGGCACAATATAGCCAAACGCGTCCGAGGGGAAACGCGGCACGGTGCCGAGCAGCGCCACCTCGGCCCCGGAATCACCGAGCGCGCCCGGCAGCAGGCGAAGCAGTTCAAAGAAGGAGGGCTCCACGAACGAATCGACCGGCAGCACGATCACCGTTTCGTCCGGACCGAGTCCCTCCACGGAATGGAAATAGGCGGCGGCCAGCGCAATCGCCGTGAAGGTGCCGCGCTTCTGCGGTTCGCCGAGTACCGGAATAATTCCCCCGGCATGCCGCCTCGTAATCTCCGTCTGGGTATGGTGGGTGACGATACAGCAGCATTGCAGCAGCTCCGCTTCCTCGAGTCCCCGGCAGACCCGCTGAATCATCGACTCCGTTCCCCCGTCCGGCGAACGCAGCAGCTTCAGGAACGCCTTGGACCTTACTTCATTCGACAGCGGCCAGAGCCGCTTGCCGGAGCCGCCCGACAGGAGCACAATCCGCAAGTGCAACCCCTCCCCGCATTTCAGATCGGTCTTGCCATTTGCTATTTACTGTTGCTTAACGCGAATGATTGCTCCCGGCAATTCTTACATAGCCCTTCCGCTTATGAAAAGAAAGCGAACGATACGTTCTCGCCAGTTTGGCAATCCGCGGCTTGCCCAAATCCCCCGGGCTGCCGTGCATGCTTTTGTTGCGGGCATTGCGGAGTAAAATCCCCGAACGGTCCGTGGAATAAACGTAATTGCCGTAGGTTTCGTATTCGGAGAAGGCAAACTGCTTTTTGCGGTTCATGCTCTGGATGACCGCTTTGTACCAAGGCATCCGGTGCCTGGCTTCGATGTCTTTTTTCATCCGGGCAAGCTTGGCTTTTTCGAACAGCATATAATGGGTCACAAACGAAGAAGACGAGGCGGGCTTTCTGCCCATTAATCTCCTGTAGGTCGCAAAGTATTCCGGCTGGCTCCAGTTCCGGCAATAAAAAACACTCTTTCCCCCGGACCGGAAGCTGTGCGGAGCGATCAGCACAGTGTCGGCATCGATGACCAGAAAATAATCCGCGCTGCAAACCCGGTCGCCGCTCAGCTTCAACAATTGCTGAAACAGCCAGCCCGACCGCTCCCATTTGGCCGAGCCGTAAGAGATATCTTTCTTGGTCAGGGGCAGCACGGCATTCTCATCGACAAATCTGCAGCCTTTGGCCCGGCAGAAGTCGATCATTTTTTGCCGTTTGGGAGCAATGATTATAATTTGGCCGATGGGGTGCAGCACTTTCGCTCTAAGCGCATCGATTACATAAGGAAGCGTGCCCAGATCCTTTTCAATCGCCGGAATCAGCACATCGATCGTAGCGGCCGCGCTGACTCGGCCAACCCTGCTATGAGGCATGGCTTCAACTCCATATCCTAAAAGTTGCTAATAGCATATGAATCACCTGTTCCTTGCGAATGGGCCTTATGCCCGGTCCGTTCCGATTCCTATAAAAATAAAAAAAGCTGCAAATCTGCAGCTTTTTTGACTACTTCGGTCCCATTTCGGGCAAATTCCTGCAAATCTGCAGGAATTCTTCACTCAAACCTCCGAAAGCCTCATCCGATCGGTAAATTCCTGCACAATCGCAGGAATTTACAAATCACAAATGAATCGACTAGAAAAAACTGTATTTTTGCAGGAATCCACGCTTTCTGAACTCGAACACCCGTCCTGGACACTATTTGTTGTTCTTCGGGTCGAGCGCATCGCGCAGCGCGTCGCCGACGAAATTGATCGACAGCACGATCAGGATGATCATGAGGCCCGGCGGCACCCATAACCACGGCTGGGAGGTCAGCACGGTCAGCGACTGGGCGCTGGCCAGCATGTTGCCCCAGCTCGGCGTCGGCGGCTGTACGCCGAGGCCGAGGAAGCTCAGTGCCGCCTCGTCTAGAATCGCCCCGGCCACGCCCGACGTGGCGTAGACGAGGATCGGCGCCACCACGTTAGGCAAAATGTGCGAGAAGATGATGCGCGTGCGGCCGAAGCCGAGCACCCGGCCGGCCTTGACGAAGTCGCTCTCCTTCACCGAGAGCACATTCCCGCGCACCAGCCGGGCCACCCCGGGCCAGCCGAGCACCCCGAGGATCAGGATGATGTTGGTGAGCCCCGGCCCGACGATGCTGGCGACGACCAGAATCAGCATGATATACGGGAACGACATGAAAATGTCGGTCAGCCGCATGATCACGCTGTCGACCCAGCCGCCGAAATAACCGGAGACCAGGCCGAGCACCGTGCCGATGATCACGGAGATCAGAATCGAACCGAGGCCGACGGCCAGCGATACCCGCGCGGCATAGATCAGCCGCGAGAATTGGTCGCGTCCGACCTGATCCGTGCCGAGCCAATGCTGAAGCGATGGCGGCGCGCCGAAGCTTTCCGTAATCGCGGTAGGCTTGTATGCTGTTATGAAAGGGGCGAAGATCGCGCACAAGGTAAGGATGCCGAGGACGATCAAGCCCGCTACGGCAAGCTTGTGCCTGCGGAACCGGCGCCAGAACAGCACGCGGGAGCTTTCCTCCCCCTCCGGCCAGCCGAGCCGTTCCTCCTGCGCATCGGGACGCCCCGCAAAATATCTTTTGATCAGATTCATTTCCACCGCCGCTCTCTATCTGCTGTATTTGATTCTCGGGTCGACCAGGGCGTAGGCGATATCCGTCAGCAGGTTCGCCAGAATGACGATCACCGCGGCCAGCAAATTCAGCCCCATAATCGTGGAATAATCCCGGCTCATGATCGAGGACATCGTCAGTTGGCCGATGCCCGGCCAGGAGAAGATTTGCTCGATGACGACCGCACCGCCGAACAGGATCGGAATTTCCATCCCGAGTACCGTCACGATCGGAATCAGGGCGTTGCGGACGGCGTGCCGGTTAATGACCAGCGTTTCCTTCAGCCCCTTAGCACGCGCCGTACGCAAATAATCCTGCTGGAGAATTTCCAGCATGCTGGAACGGACATACCGGATATTCCGCCCGGCCACATTCGCCGTGAGCACGATCACCGGCATGATCAAATGCAGCAGGACATCGACGAACCCGCCGCCTCCGCCCAGCGTGGTCATGCCGCTCGAAGGCAGGATTTTCAACCATAAAGCGAACACATAAATAAGTCCCAGTCCGAGGAAAAAGTTCGGGATGGAGATACCCAGGAAAGATCCGGTTACGGCCGCATAATCCAGTTTCGAATACTGGCGTCTCGCGCTCAGAATCCCGAGCGGAACCGCGATGGCCACGCCGATAATGAGGGATACGCCCATCAGCAGCAGCGTTGGCCCAAGTCGGGACATAATCATCCGGCCCACCGGCTCGTACGTTACCATGGAATATCCCAGATCGCCGCGCAGCAAATGGGTAAACCAGTTCCAATACTGCACGTATGCCGGCGCGTTCAGCCCCAGCTCGATCCGCTTGGCCTCCAGCGCCTCCGGCGGAATCTGCGGACTGATCAGCATGTCCACGGGATTTCCCGGGGCCATTTTCATGATGATGAAGTTGATGACGGTCACCCCGAACAACACCGGGATGGCTATCAGCAGCCGCCTAATCACATATTTGAACAATCATAACACCTCGGATCATCTCTCGGAGTAAAACGCCCTCCGCTTGTTCCTTTGCCGCGGATCGGCGATCGGGCTGGCATCCAACAACGCTTTTGTATATTCGTGCTTCGGCTCCCGGAAAATTTGTTTCACATCCCCGGTCTCCACAATTTTCCCCGCATACATGACGGCGATGCGGTCGCTCACATATTTGACCGCGCCGAGTCCGTGCGCGATAAACAAATAGGTGAGGTTCAGCTCCCGCTGCAGTTCCTTGAGCAGATTTAAAATCTGCGCCTGGATCGATACGTCCAGTGCGGACACGGGCTCATCACACACGATCAGCCGGGGCTTCAAGGACAGCGCCCGGGCGATGCCGATTCTTTGCCGCTGGCCGCCGGAGAATTCGTGCGGATAGCGGCTGCGGCTGTTCTTCGGTAAGCCGACCAGCTCCAGCAGCCGCCCCACTTCGCCGGAGATTTCCCTGTCCGGCACGATCCCGTGCACTTTGAGCGGCTCGGACAGCAGTTCGCCGACCCGTTTCCGCGGGTTCAGCGAAGAGTACGGGTCCTGGAATACAATCTGCAGCTCCGATCTCAGGCTTGTCATTTCGCGCGGCGACAGCCGGGAAATGTCTTTGCCGTCGAACAGGATCCGCCCTTCCGTCGGCGTCTCCAGGCCGACGATCAGCTTGGCGATCGTCGATTTGCCGCTCCCGGATTCGCCGACAAGCCCGAGCGTTTCTCCGGGGTAGATTGCAAGATCGACGCCGTCCACCGCCTTGATCTGGTCGACGGTATGCCGAATAATTCCTCTGCGGACGGGATAGTATTTCTTCAGGTTTTCGATGGCAAGCAGCGGCCCCGCCGCGGCAGGGTCGTTCAGACTATGCACGCTCATGTCCATGTCCATGTTCATCCTCATCCTTATCTCGTCCTGTACTTGCCTGTTTCACGGCTGCAAGGTCTTCCGAATCTTTCGCTTCTTCCGCCTCTTCCGCCCGCAGCACTTCCCAGCAGCGCGTATAGTGGTCCGCTCCCGTCGCCGACAGCAGCGGCATCTCCGCCGCGCAGCGCTCGGTCGCATACGGGCAGCGGTTCGTGAACCGGCAGCCCGGGATTGTTTCGTAACGGGCCGGTACCGCGCCCGGAATCGCTTCAAGCAGGTCGCCCTCCTCGTCGTCGATCCGCGGGATCGACTTCAGCAGCCCCTGCGTGTACGGGTGCTTCGGCTGCTCAAACAGCGCGAATACGTCCGCCTCCTCGACGACCTGCCCGGCATACATCACCACGACCCGGTCGGCCATTTCGGCCACGACGCCGAGGTCGTGGGTGATGAGCAGGATCGCCGTGCCCGCTTCCTGGCAAAGCTCCCGCATGAGCCGCATGATCTGGGACTGGACGGTGACGTCCAGCGCCGTCGTCGGCTCGTCCGCGATCAGCAGCTTCGGCTTACAGGAAAGCGCCATCGCGATCATAACGCGCTGGCGCATGCCGCCCGACAAAGCGAACGGATACTCGTTCATCATTTTTTCCGGGCGCGGCAAGCCGACCTTTTCAAGCATGCGGATCGCCGTCGCCCGGGCCTCCCGCTTGCTTTGCCCCATATGGAGCATGATCGCCTCGCGCATCTGATAGCCGATCGTCAGCACCGGGTTCAGCGAGGTCATCGGCTCCTGGAATATCATCGAGATCTGATTGCCGCGAATGCCGCGCATCTCCTGATCGTCAATCGTCAGAAGATCGCGGCCGTCGAACATGATGCGGCCTTCTTCGACATGGCTGCTCCCGCCTAGCAGCCGCATGATGGACAGGGCGGTGACGCTTTTGCCGCTGCCGGATTCCCCGACGATGGCCAGCGTCTCGCCCGGCATTACGCGAAAGCTTACATCCTCTACCCCTACGGTTCTTCCCCGGTCGCTGTCAAATGCGACCCGCAGATGATCCACTCTGAGCAGTTCGTTCATTTCGCTCACTTGACATCCCATTCGGTCACGTTGATAAACATGCCGAAATCTTTCGGTTTCGCACCGCTCACCCGGTCATTGATCGCCCCGAGCGCCTTGGTCGCGTAAATCGAAGGCATCGGTACGTCTTCGGCGACGATTTTTTGAATTTCGCTGAAATATTGTTTGATCTTGGCTTCATCGGTTTCCGCCGACAACGATGCCAGCAGCTCGTCTATTTGCGGATTGCTGTAGCCGTTCGGATTGCCGGTGCCCAGGAAGTAAGCAATGTCCGGCAAGGGGTTCACCGGAACCATCGATACCGTCAGAATGCCCAGATCGTATTCCATTTTCACGATTTTATCGACCAGGGTCGCCAGATCGGCCATTTGAATTTGCACGTTCACGCCAACGGCTTTCAGGTTCTCGGCCATGATGTTGGCCGCTTGCTCCAGCGTACTGTCGCCGGACAGGACGAGCAGCGTCAACGCTTTGCCGGAATCCCAGCCGGATTCCTGCAGCAGGCTCTTCGCTTTTTCCGGATCATAGGCGTCGGCCTTCACGCTTTCGTCCACATAAGGACTGTAGCTGGTGAAGAAGCCGCTCACCGCTTCGCCCGAGCCTTTCAGCAGGTTGTTCACGATCATATCGCGGTTAATCGCATAGGAAATTGCATGTCTTTGCTTCGCATCCGGTACGGATTTCTCGTTGATGTACATAAATTGCGTGGCGATCGCCGGGCCATCCACGGTCGTAATTCCTTCCAGCCCTTTGATTTTGTCGTAATCCGAGATCGGAATCACGCCGGCGGACGGGATGTTCATATCGATTTCCCCGCTTTGCAGTTGGGCGGAGATCGCCGTAGGCTGAAGCACTTTGAAGTTCAACTGCTCGATTTTCGGAGCGCCTTTAAAATAATCGGCGTTGGCTTCAAATTGAACGTAATGATCGCGGCTGTACTCGACCAGCTTGTACGGGCCGTTCGTTACGTTTGGCTTTTGCATAAATTCGCTCTTGTTGATATTCTCTGGAGCGACATCCTTCAATACGGATTGCGGCACGGTCAGCAGATAACGACCGACGGTATCTTGAAAAATGTTCAGCGTCGTCGGCGCTTTCGTCGTTACTGTCAGCGTGTGGTCGTCCACTTTTTTAATGCCGGAAATATCTGCGGTTCCCTCGGGCAAATAACCCGAGTCGTCCAGGCCTTCGATAATGGCGTACATATAGGCGTAAGTCGAAGCGACTTTAGGGTTCGCCATCAGCTTGAACGTGAAAATTACGTCGTCGGCCGTAACCGGAGTTCCGTCGGTCCATTTGGCCTCTTTGTTCAAATTGATCGTAAACGTCTTGTTGTCGGTCGTTTCGATCGAATCGGCCAGCATCGGCTTAAAAGTAAGATCTTCGTCGATATCCACGAGCGGCAGGAACATCAGACCGGTGACATAAGAAGAAACCAGCCCCACCGGTGACAATGGATTCAATGTGTTCGGAGAGTAAGTAACCCCGATATTCACCGTTTTCTTGCCGCTGTCCGCGGTACCGGTATTGCCCGTATCGGCCGTATTCCCGGTGTTGGCTTGACCGCAAGCGGAAAGAACCGTCAGCGCCAGAATCAGCGTTACAGCCAATAATTTGCGAGTCGAAAAAAATCTTGCTTTCACTCTGTGCACCCCTTTGTTGTATATAAATTCAATTCATATTAAATTACTATGATTTATAAGATTATCTCTCGAATTAAAGATTTGTCAAACGATTTGTCACATTTTGTCGTTTAACTGCGCAAATTTGTGTTATTCCCGTGTCAATACTTGCTGCTCTCCGGCCTTTACTTCAAATGGCAGACGATTCTGCCGCGGCGGAAAGGGGCAATTAAAGTGCGGGGAGAAGGCGCACGGCGGCAGGAAGCTCTTGTTAAAATCCAGCACCGCTTTGCCGTTCTCGCCTCTGGTTACGACCAGCATCCTTCCCAGCTTATAAGTGGTCTGCCCGTTCGTTGCGTCGGCAAACACCAGAATGAGCGAGCCCGCGGATACGAACGGGGTCATCTTATAGGCGGCCCCGCCCCAGGTGAAGGCTATATCGCCGGGAGACTGATGATACCGGAGCTTCCCTTCTTCATCGTCCACATGGGCAAATGCCACCGTCCGCTCTTCATCGTTGCCGACAAATTCTCCTTCAATCACCCAATCGGGATTATAGGGGAAATTTGCGATCCCCTCAAAAAGCCGGATCGCCTCCGCCTCGGCGTCGTACACCGCAAGCAGGTGGTCCGAGCCCGGCTGTGTTGTGGCTACCGCCGTCACCGCTTTCGAGAATCGCACCACCGTATGATCGGGTTCCAGCGAGACGGCGCCATGAACCGGCTGCCCGTCCAGCGTAATTCCGTCCTCCGGCTCCGCCGTCAGCGTCAACCCCTGCTCTCCCGCCGGTTTGGGCGACCATAGCCCGGGCACTCCCTCTATCCGCATCGGCTCATATATCGTATAAAGTCCGGTCAGCGCCAAGTCGCCTTGAAAGTCGGTCACCGAACGCCGCCGTTCCTCTCTCCATGTTTCAATATCCGTCATGCTGCCAACCTCATTTGCAGTAATTTGTTCGCCGGGGGCCGGCCTTATTTCATTAAAAAGTCCGTGACCGACTCGATAAACGCGTCATGCTCCTCAATAAACGGCATATGCCCGCTATGCTCGAACAGCTTCAGGCTGGAGCCTTTCAGCAGCCGGTGGATTTCCTCGGATTGGGACACGGGGGTAATCCAGTCGTGCCGCGCACAAATGATCAGAGTTGGCACTTTTACGTCAGGCAGCTTAGGCCGAACATCGTATTCCGGGATGAGATGCTTGAAGGTGTAATTGGCCACCTCCATCGAGCCGATCGGGCGGTTGCCCGTCTCGCGCATAATTTTCTCGTCGCGCACGTGGAAATAAAGGTCATAGCAAAGATCCCACCAGCGGATCGCATGCTCTTCGCTTTCAATCCGGCCTTCGAACAGTTCCGGAATGACGCGCAGCTGCTCCGGTGTCGCGATCTTTTGCGCGAACTCCAGCGCGGCCGGATAGAAATCGCGGCTAGGCGCCGTGCAGACCAGCACCAGCTTGTCCAGCGATTCGGCGTGCCGCGTCGCAAACACCTGCGACACCATGCCGCCGAAGGAATGGCCGAGCAGGTTAATCTTCTCGTGGCCGAGATACTTCCGCAGCGCCTCGATGTCGTCGGCAAGCTGCTCAAGCGTGCAGGTCGCGGGATCGACCCGCTCGGATTGCCCGTTGCAGCGCAGGTCCATATAAACGATCTGCATATGATCCGCCAGCGGGCTCAGCCACGGCTTGAAATCGGCATGATCGCTGCCGGGGCCGCCATGAATCGCATACAGCACCGGGCGGTGGCGCATCCGCTCGCCGTCGGGTACATACCCCGACCCTTCCACATCAAAATAAATCCGCGTATCATTTATATTTGCAAACATCAGCGCACTCAACTTTCATCATAGATTTAAGTCCAACCGTTGCTTGTTCAACCGGAATTAACCCGCATTTCCAATGTGGTCCTATCCTTTGTCAAACGGCCGCAGTTCATCCATTTTGTGCCGTTTCATGCCTTCGGACAGCCGGCAGCAGGCGGTGAGCTTTTTTTACACAACTATCTTATTATAAAGGTTATTGACTAAAATTTAAAACTACTTTCTTGCCCGGAGTGTCTATTTTACGAATCAGCACAAGCGAATATGAGTCCATATCGTTCGAAGCTCAAGCCTCCCAAGTTGTATATAATACAACACTTTTGACGAGCAGCCTATTGCCTTGTGTAAAGTGTTGTATTTTTTGCAACAATCCCCCCGGTTTCGCTCGATTTTCCCCTCGATCCATCCAGATTGCTGCACAAAGTACAACATCACCTTCCTATTTCCGCTTTGTACATATAAAATGTTGCATTCTATACAACACGATGCAATAGGTGCTCCGCCTCCCTCCCCTCTCTTCCCCTCCTATGAACCTCATTACCTCATTTTTTATGTAAGCCAATCCGTCGGATCGCCGATAATTTCATAACGGCAAATATAGCTTCCCTCGCGAATGGGCCGAAGAAGCCCTTTGTCAACCAAACTTTGAAGCCGCTTGCGGACAGTCCGGAAATTCACCCCGGCTTGATTGACGACATCCTTGGGACGAATAGGTCTGCCCAGAACGTTCTTCGTTCCATATGGTACTGGATAAAGCTGGTGTGCGCTTCTTCAAATTCCATGTCCCACACCCATCCCTTCTTAAAAAAAGTAACAAAAAACGCCCCCTCACCGCATCCCGCGGCAAAGCGACGTTTCTTCGTCTTTTATCAACTATCTTTTCTCGACTGATTTTTTGTATCGTATTATTTAGTTATACTATTATAGCATACCGGCGCTGCATCACGACTAGCCTACACTCGCCTGCGGCTCCCGCAAAGCGACTTCATCCAAATACAGAACGACCGGGCAATGATCGCTGCCCATCACATGACAGTCGATTTGCGCGTCCTGCAAGTGCGGTCCCAGTCTGGAAGACGCCAGAAAATAGTCGATCCGCCAGCCCACATTCCGTTCACGGACCTTCGGCATATACGACCACCAGCTGTAGACATTCTCCCGGTCGGGGTAGAAATGGCGGAATGTATCAACAAAGCCGGCGCCCAAGAGCTCCGTCATCTTACCCCGCTCTTCCGGCGTAAACCCGGAATTGCCGAGATTCGATTTCGGGTTTTTCAGATCGATTTCCCGGTGGGCGACATTGAGGTCTCCGCAGACGATCACCGGTTTGCGGCTATCCAGCTCCAGCAGGTAGGAGCGGAACCGGTCCTCCCACTCCATCCGGTAATCCAGCCGGGTCAGATCACGCTTTGCGTTGGGCGTATATACAGTAACGAGGTAAAAATCCGCAAATTCCAGCGTCACCATCCGGCCTTCGGGCTCATAGTCCTCCTCCATCCCGTAACGGACGGACAAGGGCTTGACTCTCGTGAATACGGCCGTCCCCGAATAGCCCTTTTTCTCCGCGTAATTCCAATACTGCTCATATTCGCTCCCAAGCTCAAGCTCAATTTGACCCTCTTGAAGCTTGGTCTCCTGCAAACAAAAGATATCCGCGTCCGCTTCATTGAAATAATCGTAGAATCCTTTGTTGACGCAGGCCCTAAGCCCGTTGACATTCCATGATACGAGTTTCATTCCATTTATCTCCTTGCCTGTACTTTCCGAATTTATAGTTTACTATTTGAACCTACTAGCATCTTACCTTCTACCGAAAAAAGCTGTCAAATCGCCGCCAGACTCAAATGGAAAAGGCCGCTCCCCCGGGAGCAGCCTGAATCGGACTTGTATTGCGTCGGAAATGGCACCGGCCTTCCGATGGTCCACCCCACCGCATTAACCGCGGTACGCCTTCCCCCGCTTAACGACTTCGGCGTCGTACAGCTTGACTTCCGTACTTAGGATATAAGCCGGCGGCTGTTTGCCCCGATTCTCCTTGTGGCCTTGGATGTGCGCGTCGCTTTTCTCCCAGTTTTTCCAGGCATCCTGGGATTCCCAACGAATGACGACCACGACCTCTTCCTGCTCTTTGCTCTTCGTATTCACCATAACGCTGATATCCACGAGCCCGTCCATCTCGTCCATCGGACCCGGACTGCTGAATCGGGCGATCACTTTATCGCTGTTGCCTTTCTCTATCAACATCGTTCTTGTCATCACAAACAAAGATAACGCCTCCTCTGGAATATGCCGTGCTTCGGCCCATAATCATCAATCAATCTATCTATAATCATTCTAGTTGATAATAATTATCATTGTCAATTATAGTGTTCAAGCGAAGAGATCGATCACTATGCCGGTTCCTGGCAAGCGAAGCGATCAATGCCGTAAAGCAAACTCATCCAGCAGTTGCCCCTCAACGTCGTAAGCCCGGTACGTCAGTGTGGTTCCGCTGACGGTAATCCCGGCGAACATTTGCTTGCCGTTTTGAAAATGCACCGCGTGGTAGAATTGATCTTCTTTCTTGTCATTGAATTTGGCGCCGGAGGCGTTGGTCGTAGCATACACCGTTCCCTCCCCTTCCGGGACGATCTCTCCGTCCTTCAGCGGAAAAGACCGGGAGTATTCATGGTTATGGCCCTGCAGCACCAGATCGACGCCGAACTCGTCGAACACATCGATCCAGTCGGCGATTTTCTCGTACATATTCCCGCCGTAGGCCGGGCGATGGATGGCGACGATTTTCCAGGCTTTGGCCGTGTTCCGTAAATCCTGGCGCAGCCAATCGGTCTGTGTTTTAATTTTGGACTCTGTATTCAGCACGACGATATGCGCGTTGCCGTAGTCGAACGAGTAAGTGGTGCCCGCCGCCGATTTACCCGCGCCATTGTCCGGCAAATTGAAATGCGAGGTGAACCGCGCAGATTCCTTGTCCACTTCGTCATGGTTTCCGGTCACCGGCATCAAAGGGATACGGTTTATCCACGTTGCGGCATTTACGAAGAAAGCATCCCACCCTGCCTCATCCTCGGGATCCTCCGTCAAATCGCCGTTATGGAGAATCCACTTCGCATCCGGAAATACGGCGAAAGCCCGGTCAAGCGTTTCTCCCCATAGCGCAAAATCCGCTTCCGACGCTCCTTGAGAGTCCGTAACATTAAGAAAGGTGAAGCTGTCTTCCCCCTCCCCCTCGGTCGTAAACACGCCCGGCTTGCTCCAGCCTCCTTCGGTTCCGTCTCCGACTCTATAGACATAATCCGTTCCGGGATTCAAACCGGTTACTTCCACCTTGTGAACTCCATTTTCGCGGCCTTCCCCCACTTCAATAACCGACGAATCCGCTTCAATGCTTTGCACATCGCCCTTCTCCAGCAGCTCCGCATCGCTTCCTTGCGCCAATTGCAATACTCCGGGGGATTCGGGGTCCTCCGAATACCAGGTAAATGCCCGGGAAGTCCGCGCATCCCCTTTAAAGGTCGTCACCAAGGATTTGGCCGCCGGGCCGTATCCGGGATCCGTCTCCGTCTGGCGGTTCCTCCATTGCTCCAGCAAAGCCGCGCCGCTAAGCAAAACGAGACATAACACCGCAATTCCCCCGATCCCCGCTAAACGCTTTTTGTCGCCCACATCGCTCTCCTCCCCATTGCAATTTCCGTTTCCTATGATTTTTTACCTTATGCTTACAATTGTCAACGCAATGTAAAAACTTTCAGTTGATCTTCAGTTTCCGTTAAGTGAGAAATCAGATAACCTTGTTAGATTTAGTTCTGGAAACAACGACAGAAAAGAGGTGCACCACATGAATACCGCCTACAAGGACCTTAAATTCCGCCATGAGCTTAAATTTATCATTAACCGTCATCAATATTATGTCATTTGCCAGAGGTTAAGGAAATTAATCGACCGCGACAAGTATGCCGGAGAGGACGGTGAATATCATATCCGCAGTCTGTATTTTGATGATTGCGAGAATTCGGCCCTTTCCGAGAAGCTCGGCGGCTTCCGCGATCGCCGCAAGTACCGGATCCGGATATATAACGGGGACGATCAAATCATCCATTTCGAGAAAAAGATCAAGATCGGCGATTACATCACGAAACTGAAAGCGCCGCTGACCCGGGAGATGTACGATTCCATTTTGGCGGGAGATTACGAAGTGCTCCATCAACCGGACAAGCCGTTCATGATGGAATTGTACCGGGAAATGAAACACCGTCTGCTTCGGCCTAAGGTGATCGTCGATTATGTTCGCGAGCCCTACGTCTGCAAGAACGGGAATGTCCGGATCACATTTGACAAAGAGCTGCGGACCGGGCTTCATGCCAAAGACATTTTCGATGAAACGTTGAATCCCGTTCCGGCCATTGACGACCATCTGATCATTCTTGAAGTCAAGTATGACGAATATCTTCCGGAATACATCCGGACCGCCCTGCAATTGGAAGGGCTCCGTCAGCAGGCCGCTTCAAAGTATGTCATCTGCTGCAAGTATTTAAAACTAAACCATTGGGAGGATCAATAATTTCATGGACACAACCAATCAGTCTACCAATTTCAGCGATATTATCAAAAATTCGATTATGGACAATTTCGTTTCCGATATCAGCATCTCCAAAATTTTGATTACGCTTGCCGTCTCGTTCATTATCGGCTTGTTCATTTTTATTTTGTACAAACGGGTGTTCAGCGGGGTGCTCTACTCCAAAAGCTTCAACGTTTCGTTGATCGGCATGACCATGGTCACCGCGATGATCATCATCGCCGTCAACTCCAACCTGGTGCTGTCGCTCGGTATGGTCGGCGCCTTGTCGATCGTTCGTTTCAGAACGCCGATCAAAGATCCGACCGATCTGATCTTCCTGTTCTGGGCGGCCGCCGCGGGCATTGTGACCGGCGCGGGCTTCTTTACGCTGGCTGCCGTCGGTTCCGTGATCGTCGGACTGGTCATGTTCCTGTTTATCAAAAATACATCGGCGGATACGCCTTACCTGCTTGTCGTCAATTGCGACAGCGACGAAAGCGAAGGGCTGGTGCACAGTGAGCTGCGCGGCCTGGTCAAACGCTACAATGTAAAACAAAAAACGGTTTCCCACAACAATATCGAAATGACGCTGGAAGTGCGGCTCCGCGACGGGGAAGGACGCTTCGTCAATCAGATCTCCGAGCTTGGCGGGGTAAAGAGCGCCGTCCTAATCAGCTACAACGGCGATTATGTATCCTAGAAAACGCGGAGGTGACGAAGATGAAGGCAGCGTCAAACCTTTCCAGACTGCTCTTGTCCCTCTGCTCGCTGCTGCTGGTCTTCGGGCTTGCCGCATGCGGCGGATCACCCCGGAGCACAACCGCCAATAAGGAAAATACGGCGGCGACAAAGGATGAGCAGAAGCTGGATGAGGAGGTTTTTCCCAAGGATAAGGTCGTCGACGTGAAGATTACGATCGATGAGACCGATTTTCAAGATATGCTGGACAATGCCAGCGCCGAAGAATTCAAGACGGCCTCGGTAGATTATAACGGACAGCATTTCGACAATATCGGCATCCGCACCAAAGGCAATTTGAGCCTGCGCAGCGTCGTGCAAATGCCGGACTCTGACCGGTACAGCTTCAAGCTGTCGTTTGACGAGTATGTCGATCAGACGCTGGACGGGGTCAGCAAGATCAATTTGAACAACAATTACAGCGACGCGTCTTATATGCGCGAATTCCTCGCTTACGAATTGGCCGGACAAATGGGGTTGCCTACGCCGAAGTATTCTTACGTCAATGTTTATATTAACGATGAGCTTTGGGGCTTCTATCTCGCCGTGGAACAGATCGGCGACGCTTACTTGGAGCGGCATTTCGGCAATTCTTACGGAGCGCTGTATAAGGGCGAGATGACCGGAAGCGGCAGCGATCTGACGTGGCTGGGCGACGATCCCGATCTTTATACGGGGCTTGCCCTGAAATCGAAAACGACGAACGGCGACATCTTGATCGACATGCTCGACGAGTTGAACAACGGCACCGATTACGAGAAGGTGCTGGATGTCGAAGAGTCGCTCGGTTATATTGCGCTCAATGTGCTCACCAACAATACCGACAGCTATATCGGCGGCAATAAACAAAATTATTATTTGTATGAGGACGACGGCATCTTCTCCGTTCTGCCGTGGGATTACAATATGGCCTTCGGCGGGCTCGGCGGCGGTGGCGGCATGGGCGGCTTCGGCGGAGGCATGGGCGGCCGCGACCGGGGCAACGCCGAAGGCGATGACGGCGGCGGCGATCAGCCAGCCGAAGGCGCGGCTGATGCGGGCGCCGCGAAAGCCGCCGATGTAAACGGCGCTTCCGCCGCCACAGGCGGAGCGGCGGCGGAAGCGGGCGCAGGCAAGGCGGGCGCCGCCCCAGGAGGCCGGGGCGGCGGCGGAAGCCTGCTGATCGACGAGCCGACCCAGGGCGCGGTGGCCGAGCGGCCGCTGGTTGCGAAGCTGCTGGCCGTCGACGAGTACAAGGAGCTCTACCATTCCATCCTGCAAGAGGCGGTAGACGGTTATCTCAGCAATGATGCCTTCACGGCGCGGGTCAATGAATTGTACGAAATGATCGCGTCTTACGTTAAAGCCGATCCAAGACCGTTCTATACGTATGAAGAGTTTGAAGAAGCCGTGCCGGCGCTGATTTCCACCAACGCTTCGCAGGTGGAGAACATCGCGCAGCAGCTTGACGGCACGCTTCCTTCCGCCGGAGACGGCTCCGGCAGCGGCGGCATGGGCGGCGGCCCCGGCGGCGAACGGCCGGCCTTCGGCAACGCCGATGGCGACGCCGTCGGACAGGCCGGGCAGGGAGCGGCCGCGCCGGACGGGCAGCAGCCGCAAATGCCGCCGGACGGCTTCGGCGGCGAGATGCCCGGCGGACAGCCGACGCAGGGTGATGGCGGCGCCACAGGCAACGCCGACGGCCAAGCCGGGCAAGCCGACGCGGACGCCCAGCAGGGTGCCCGCGGCCAGGGAGGCGGCCGCGGCTTCGGCGGAGGCGGTCCCATGGGCGATGGCGGCGGCCCCGGCGGGTTCGGCGAAGGCGGTGCGAGACAGGCGCAAACCAATCCGAATGAGGCGATAGCCGCCGGAATATCCTTGCTGGTTGTGCTGCTGGCCTGCGTATTCGTCGCCTTCTTCCGCAGAAAACGGCTGTAAATATCGAAAACCCGTGCCTTTTTGCAGGCACGGGTTTTACTTTTGCCTTATTAAGATTAAGCCGCTGTCGGGCTTAAATTTCCATGTGCCGCCGAAGCGGAGGCAGACGGTACGCCGGATACGATATTCCCGTAGCTTGAATATGTCCAGGTGCCGACGCCAAAGAAATAATTTCTGCCGTTGTTGCTGTCCCATTGGCCGCTGCCATTGTTAAAGCAGGCCTCCAGACGGCTCGCCGTTCCGATATCCACCGTCAGCTTGCTGTAGCCCGGTACTTCGGAGGCCTCCATCGCCACGCCAGGCACGACGGTCCAAGCTCCCCCTTCCGGGCGGAAGTGCATATACGGCGTGCCGTAGCCTTGCTTGTAATACACGGTCACCTTATTGGAAGCCGCGGGATCCGGTGCTCCTTCCACGATTTGACCGCTGCCGTTATAGGTCCAAGTGCCGGCATTAAAGAAATAATTTTTGCCGTTATTGCTGTCCCATTGGCCGCTGCCGTTGTTAAAGCAGGCTTCCAGACGGCTCGCCGTTCCGATATCCACCGTCAGCTTGCTGTAGCCCGGCACCTCGGATGCCTCCATTGCTACGCCGGGCACGGTGGTCCAGGTTCCTCCTTCCGGGCGGTAATGCATATACGGTGTAGTATAGCCGTGTTTGTAATATACTGTTACCGTATTGCCCGGATCGGCTTGTTCGGTAGTGATCTCCAAAGGCTCGCTGTCCGGCGACTCGTTGTTAGCCGCGTCATAGGCTCTCACCGTGTACACATATGTCGTTTCCGCAGTGAGACCCGTATCGGTATATGCGGTCCCCGGGGCAGTTCCGACTTTGACGCCATCGCGGTATATGTTATATCCGGTCACCGCAATATCATCGGTTGCGGCATCCCAGGCCAAAGCGACGGTCTTGTCGGTTACACCTGCGGAAGTCAGATTTTCCGGAGCGGTCGGGGCGGTTACATCTCCTTCTCCGTCCGGGTTGTAGTCATACCAGGAGGTGCCGTCGTACCACCCTTCCGCGCTCCGCAGGAATCCCGCCTGATTTCTTCCCGGATTCTGATTTCCTCCGCTGTCCCTGAACATGACTCTGGCGCTGTCCGCACCGGAAATCGTATAGACGTACCACTCCCCGTTCTCCTGAACCATGGCCGGCGAAGCCGCCCAGGCCGGCTCCGTCACCTCCGGTGCCGTGTCGTAATAATACAAGTACGGAGCGCCCCAGTTACTCGGTTTCTTGTAGTGAATGGTCAGACCCGAATCGGGGTCTTTTCTGGTAAACTTGTATTCCTGAGTCGCCGTGCCTTTATCGTTTTCCGCATACAATTTCAAAGTGACCGATTCCCCGTATTCCATATCTTCGCCAATGATAATTTCGGTTCCGTTTGTGAAGCCGGTTCCTGTCCGCGGGTCGCTTCCGTCCAGGCTATAATATCCGATATCCGCCTTTTTCAATTTGAGTGTAATTAATTGCGTGTCTGTCCTGAAGCCGGCTCCCGCCGGCGTGGCCGATACATAAGGCAGTTCGGATTCCGCGACCAACTCGATCAGAATCACCCCCGCGCTTCCTGCGGTAAAAGCGGCAGATCCGTCGCTCACTGCGACTTCTTCGCCTGTATACGCATCCCGGACGATCGTCCCGTCGGGAAAAATGGAGGATACATCGACATTTGTTGAACCTGCGGCTCCGGTGACGACTACCACACTATCATCAATGCCGTCTTTGCTGTATGTCCGGCTGAACGTGTAGGGACTGTCGCTGATCTTGGCGTGACTGCCCGCCCCTACCGAGAGATGGTTGTTGCGGAACTGGCCCAATTTTTGCCAATGCGACAAAACAGCCTGGTCAAGATTGTCCCAATCCATCGAGGAACGGGTACCCTGCTGAGGGTCGGAGCCGGTTGTGCCGAAGGCTCTGGCCGCTTCATCGCCATAGAAGGTTTGTACTGCGCCCGGAAGCAGCAGCAGGGCCGTCCCGGCTTTAACCAGCTTGCTTCTGTCATATAATCGGGTATCATGCGACGATATATAGCTGAGCACGTTAAAATCGGGGTCGCCGTTCAGTTTGGATGCATAATCGGCGTAAATGCTTTCGAGCGAATCGAAGTTGGCGTCCTGGAACGAAAAGTTAATGACGGAGTCAAAACCATAATTAAAATATTCGCTTTTGCCTACTCCATGTCCCCACACTTCCCCGGTCATCCAAAAATCGCCGGTCCAATCCGCTCCGGGCTTGTCGGGATTGTTTTGCCTCCAGGTCTGCAGCGCGGTGCTGCACTCCTCTTTCAATTGGGCCCATCTGCTCAGTTCCACATGCTTCGCCGTGTCCGCCCGGAATCCGTCGATGCCGAATTCCTCCACCCAGGCCGCCAACCATTTGACAATATAATCGGCCGGAGCCATATTCAGGTCTTCGCGCAAACCTTCCGCCGCCGGCAGAATCCAATCGTCGTAACCGCTCGTCTCGCTCGCCCACTTCGTTTGCAATAGCGGCGCGAGCCCGATATCGCTCGTGACATTGGTGCGGAAATCGGGCAGGCTGCCGACATTCATCGTCAAATCGCTGCCGCCGCCGCTTTCATAGCCCGCAATTCCGGCCCGTACCCAATCGCTCCACCAAGTCGACCAGGCCGCTTCGTCATTGTAGTTGATATTGTCATGGTAGCTGTGCCAGGTTTGACCGCTGCCGGGAGTCCAATCGGCATCGATGCCGTTTCTGGCGCCGAATCCGTATTCCTCCATGTCTTGCAAGGTCGAATATCCGGGGTGGTTCAAGACCACATCCAGCACGACGCGGATGTCCATGGCATGAGCCGTGTCGACAAACTGGCGCATCTCCTCCACGGTCCCCATATTTTTGTCCATCATGGTATAGTCCAGTGCATAATATCCGTGATAGGCGTAATGGGCAAAGTCCCCGCCGCTGCCCCCGCCGACCCAGCCGTGAATTTGCTCGTACGGAGCCGTAATCCAAATGGCGTTCGTGCCCAGTTCCGTAAAATATCCTTCGTTTAATTTTTGTGTAAGCCCTTTCAAATCACCGCCGTGAAAAGTCCCGATATCAAATCCCGTAGCATCCACACTCGGCCTGCCATAAGAATTGTTATTACCGGAATCGCCGTCATAAAAACGGTCGGTCATCACGAAGTAGACATTCGCGTTATCCCAACTGAACGCTGGGGCCTCAGTTCCTGCCTCCGCCGCGTAAGCCTTTTGCCTTGACATTGCCGGTGAGACACAGATGGAAGTGACTAGAAAAATAAAGCTGAGAAAAAAAGACAAAGAACGAGCACCTCTTCTTTTCACTTTACTTCCTCCTTTGTGCAAACGTTTGAATTTTTAACACAATCGATCCACTTCAACCATCGGTTATCACTAACTTCAAGCAAAGAATAATGCAAACGTTTGAATTTTCATGCCAGAATCACCTCCATCTGTTAAAATAGTCGCTTAATCAATCCCGTTGTAAACACTTTCATATTTCTAGATGCTATTTCTGTTTATTTCTGGAAGTAGATATTTGAATTGTAACAGATTCTTAATCCGGATGTACATCCTTTTTTGCAGCAACAAACACGAATCCCGCCATTAACAGGAAAATGCCTCAGTTTGTTTAAAAACCCCCGCTTTGGTTAATAGTAAACGACAAGCAAATTAATAACGTAGAGGTGATAAGAATGGGTTTCTTATGGTCTTTGATTATCGGCGGTATTATCGGTTGGCTTGCGGGTTTAATCATGGGCAGAGATATCCCCGGAGGGATTATCGGGAATATTATCGCCGGCTTTATCGGCGCTTGGCTGGGAAGCCTGATTTTGGGCAACTGGGGTCCGGTCATCGGCAATTTCTATTTTGTTCCGGCTTTGATCGGCGCCGTCGTGCTTGTATTTATCGTCAGCCTGATCATGGGCTCGATGAGACGGGGACGTTCGTAAACAGCGAAATTATATAAGTAAATGCAAAAAGAACCGCATACCTGCGGTTCTTTTGTCTGTCCGTTTCGTTCAGGCGCTCTCTTCGCGATACTCCGACGGCGTCTTTCCGGTAACTTTCTTAAATACCTGCGTAAAATACCGCGGATCCTGGTAACCGACCAAAGGAGCGATCTGATATACTTTGACCTGGCTGTTTTTCAGAATGTATTTGGCCTTTTCGATCCGGCACTGGGTTAAATACTCCAGAAACGTATAGCCGGTCACCTGTTTGAACAGCAGACAGAAATGGCTGATGCTGAGATCGGCGATATCGGCCACTTCCTCGATGCTGAGATCCTTATGATAATTGTTGGCGATATACTCTCGGGTTTTGGCAATAACGCTCTGAATATTTTCCTTGGATTGGGATTCTTTGCTTTCGCGGATCCATTTCGCCAAGTTGGATTTGAGAAGGGCAATAATCTCGCCCAAACTTCCCGACGAATGCAGCTCCTGCAGCAATCCTTCGAGCGACCATTCCGGCAGCAGCTTCATATGCTCAAATTCCCGGTACAGCACGACCGTGAGCTCAACAATCATGCGCTCGGCGATCATTTTCGTAAAATTCTGGCTCTCGATATAGACTTTGGTCTCATCCAGCAACGCCATCAAGCGGCTATCGTCCAGCGTGCGAATGCACTCGAGCATTCCGGACTCAAGATGCTTCGGATACTTCCCCTCCCTGGCCGCTCCCAACTCCGGCGCGGGGTCTACGAATACCCCTTCCTCGTCACGGTAAAAACGCTGGTAAAGCGCCTGAGCCGCACTCTGGTATGCCTCACTCAACTGCTCGATGCCTTCCGCCGTATGACTGAAGCCCACGGAGCAGGACAATTTGGTATTCGCTTTAATTTGATGAATAATATCGTTGCCCAGGCTCTCTCTCCGGTCGCTCAAATTACCGGGGAAGACCATGACCCATTCTCCGCTGTGAAAAGGAAATACCGTCAGGGCCCCCTGAGCCAGGGACCACTCGCTCAAAATATTGCGGATGGCGAACAGCCACAATCTCCTCTCTTCCATAGCCCAGCTTTCATACAATTTCATATAATGATCAAGCTGGAGCACAGCGATAAAATATTTGTCCTGCAGCTCACTGTTTTCCAGCCACTGCATGTGGCGCAGATGATTATCGCTGGGATTGCCTTCGATAAACTCGGCAAACATCCGCTCCCTTGCCAGCATGGACAACACTTGGACCGAATGCAGCAGCTTGTCGTTTTCCAGTTGCTTTTCCAGCGTTTTTTTGGCGCGCAGGATCATTTCAATCAATTCGTCGTGATCGATCGGCTTGAGCAAATAATCAAAGGCGCCTTCCCGCAAGGCTTCTCTGGCATATTCGAACTCTCCGTAACCGCTGATAAATATGAACAGCCGTTTGGAATTCTCCGCCATCACTTCTTTCATCAGGCTGATTCCATCGAGGCCCGGCATGCGGATGTCGCTGATAATCATATGCGGCGAAAGCTCGCGCACCAGTCTAAGCGCATCTTCGCCGTTTCTGGCTTCACCCACGATTTCCAGATTTAATTCATTCCAAGGGATAGCCACTTTCAGACTGCGTAAAATAATCGGCTCGTCGTCGACCAGGATCACCCTGTACTTTGCTTCATTGGTTTCCATAAGGACACCTCCTGACCATTAATCGGGCAGAGAACTGTTTCGTTGTCTCCAATATTGCTCCGAGGCCGCCTGAATTTGATCCAGGGCCTCGTTCGGCGAAGCATTGCCGGAGATGATTCCTTCTATGACCTTCAGGAACGTTTTATTCACTTCCGGAGTCAATACGTTGTCATAGGCCAGAAAAATATTGTCGCTATGCTCCATAAGCCTTACTACCTGTTCAAAGACAGGCCCCGTTTCCTCCGAGTCGAAGGATATCTTCATCGAAGGAATCCGCTGCCCCTCGTAAACGACCCGTCTTTGCACGTCCTCGGTGTAGAACGTCTTCATCAACTCTAGGGCGGCCTGGGATTTGGCTTCGTCCAAGTTCGCGGATAAAGCGATCCCGATCGAGTAACCTCCCGCCAAGGAGGCGTCCTCCTCCGGCAGCAGCGTCGGAAAAGGAATGACGCCCACCCGGTTGGGGAAATCGTCCGGACTGTCGTCGTTATGGAACAGATTGATATCCCAGCTTCCGTTCACATACATCGCCGCTTTGCCGGAAGTGAACAAATCGATCGCTTCTTCCGTTGACAGATCGTTGGCCGATGGGCTGAAGGCTCCCTCGTTCACCCATTGCTTGTAGTGCACAAACGCTTGGAGATAGCCGCTGTTGTTGAAGCTGACCGCTTTCGAGCCTTTCGCCAGCTCGTTAATCAATTCCGGGCCGGCATAGCGATCCATCAAATAATGGGCAAAAATAGCGCCGGGCCACCGCTCCTCGTTCCCGAGCGCAAAAGGTATGTAACCCTTGCTCTTCAACAGTTTGACGGCGGCATCCAATTCATCGAGGGTTTTGGGCGGCGATATGTCGAATTTTTCAAATATTTCCTTGTTGTAATACACCGGCTCCGCATGCCCTTCCAAAGGTAGTCCATAAATATGATCGCCGAATGTCCATAGATGAAGATCTTGAAATTGATGATCAAGTCCGTTTTCTTGCACAAAATCCGTTAAATCCATCAAGCGGTTGGCGCGAACATACGGCTCGATCTCCCCCCCGCCGAACAGCACAAACATATCCGGCGGCGTGCCCGTGACCATTTCGCTCTTCAGCTTTCGCTCGCGATGGTCGGTCTGGTCCATCCCTTCGAAATTGACCTTCACGTTAGGATGGGAAGTTTGAAACTGATCCACGACATCCTCAAAGATTTTCAGCATTTCCCGGTCATGCTCTTTTATCCAGAAATGCCGGAAGGTCAGCGTTATTTTATCGGTCTGCGGCTCCTCGATCGGTTCGCTGTCGTTCATCGCGATAATGATGACCGAAATCGAGAGAACCACGGCATACAGCGCAACCCAGCCCCAATTCACAAACCATTTCATGATTTCTTCCCCCCTAGGATACGATTTTCGGTATTCGGATACGAATAATCGACCCGAATCCGGGGGAAGAACATATCATAATGCCGTAATATGTGCCGAACCGGATGCTTAACCGTTCGTGAACATTTTTCAGACCGACGCCGTTCTCCCGGTATTTTTTCAAGTTGTTTCGGTTTTTGCTCCAGAGATTCATCAGCGTTTCCTCGTCAAATCCGGGACCGTTGTCCATGACATCGATCAGGATATCCCTCCCGCCGTCCCGGGCCGTGATCGAAATGAACCCGCTTCCCTCCATCGGCTCAATGGCATGATAGAGCGCATTTTCGACGATCGGCTGCACGATCAGCTTCTGGGTTTTGTAATACTTCAAGGTTTCCGGTATTTCAATCTGATAGGTAAACTTATCCTCGAACCGGAATTTCTGAATATCCAGATAATGCCGGACATGCTCCATTTCCATGGATAGCGGGATCAGTTGCTGATTCTCGCTGATGCTGATCCGCAGCAGCTTCCCGAGCGATATGACCATTTTGCTGATATTCTTATTCCCTTGCAGCACGGCCATTGAATTGATCGATTCCAGCGAATTGTATATGAAATGAGGATTAATCTGCGCCACCAGCGCCTGAAGCTCCACCTCTTTTTTGCGCGCCTGTTCAAGCTGGACTTGCTCGATCAGCTCGTTAATCTGCGAACTCATCCGGTTGAAGCCGTCAATCAGCAGATCCGTCTCGTCTTCGGCCCGCACCATCGGCGGAATCGGCACAAAAATCCCCTGCTGTACCCGCTTCATCCCGTTCACCGCGCTAATGATGCTTCGAACCATTCTCCGGACGAAATAACGGTCAAACAAAAAAGCCGAGATCAGCGAAACCAGGACCAGAATCACGGCGATATTCCGGATTCGGACCGATTCCGAAGCGATCAGCTTGCTCGGCGTAATCGCCACCAGATACCAATCCTTGTTATGGGACGGCAAGTAGGTGATCAGTGATTTTTCCCCTGCATATTTATCTACATAAGATCCTTTTTCGTTCGTTTCCCCGTCCGTCAAAAAAGGAAAGTCCGTTCGTTCCCCAATATGCGCGCCGGATTTGTCGAATACGATATTCCCCTGCTTGTTGACCAGCAGAATATCCCCCTGTTTCAACGTGGCGGCATCCCAAAATACCTGATCCAAAATATCAGGCTTTACGTAAATCACGACGGCGCCGATATCTTCAAGGGAGTAATAGTCCTTGACGACCCGCGCCTGGATCAAAACCGGCTTCCCCGTAGAAGCGCTGCCATTTTCACCGGGTCCGACCCAGATCGGCCGCCCCTCGGCTTCTTTCATCGCTCCGTACCAGTCTTGATGGCTTAAAGTTTCAAACGTCATCGCGTCATTGTATTGATACATCAATTTGTCTTTGGAATAAAGTCCGAATGAGGTAATCATCGGATGATTAATCAGGTTGTTGATATCTTGCCTTTGGTCATAGGTAGCGACAAATGAAGGATCCTTCATCGTCTTTTGAATATCCGGTTGCGTTATTGCCGAATTTGAGGTGGTCGTAATTTCGTTCAATGCATATTTCAGTTTCTGGTCGGTCTCCAGCAAAGAAACCCAATAGAAATTGCTCGATTTCTTCTCCATGGTACTCGAAAAGCTGAAATATGAGATCGACCCCATCAAAATCACGGGGATAAACACAAGAAGAATAATAGCCAGCAAGATTTTTCGACGGAGCTTCATCCGTTTCCTCCCTCCAATAATCTCCTAACTCTATTATTCTTCATTATGTTTTAATCTCCTTGCTCCTACCCCGAATAAGCGACTAACTTTTTATTGCTCCTGAAGTCAGACCGGCGATAACCCAACGGCTGAACACCAGGAATACGATTAACAAAGGCAGCGTTGCCGTAAAGGTGGCCGACATGATCATCCCGAAGTCCAGACCGTCCTTGTTGGTAAACAACTGCTGTAACGCAATCTGTATGGTATAATTCTCTCTATTTTTCAGCACGACGAGCGGCCAAAAGAAGTCATTCCAAACGTTCATGAAGTTCAAAATTCCCAAAGTAGCCATAGCCGGCGTAACGACCGGAATCGCGATGCTCCAGAAGATCCGGAAATGGCCCCCGCCATCGATCCGTCCGGCTTCGATCAGCTCGGAGTGCACGGCCGATGCTATATATTGCCTCATCCAGAATATCCCGAAGGCGTTCACCATCGCCGGAACGATCAGCGCTTTGTAACTGTCGATCCAGTGCAGCTTGGCCATGATGACGTATTGCGGCAGCACGCTCAATTGCGCCGGTACAAGCATCGTACCGATGACGAAGACGAACAGGAAATTTTTCAAAGGAAATTCGTATTTGGCAAAAGCGTAACCTGCCAGTGTACAAAGGAATACAACGGACACGGTAACCGCCGAAGAGACGACGACGGAATTCAGCAGCGCCCGGAAAAAGTCGGTCCGTTCCAATACGCGCGAGAAGTTCTCGAAGAAATACGATCCCGGCGTAAGCAGCGGCGGCATTTGAAAGGCCGCGTCCTTGTCGTTGGTAGCGACGACGAACATCCAGTAGAACGGAAAGATGGATACCAGCGCCCCGAAAATCATGACCAGGTAAAAAAGTGCTTTGGCAACAGCTCCCGGTTCATCCGGCTTTTTTCTGCGAACTGCAACTGTACTCATGCTTTTCCTCCTCCCGTATCTCCGCCCATGCGACTCGATAGCGACATGTTAATTAAGGAGATAAGAATTGTTGCAATAAAGAGCAGAACCGCCGTGGCCGCAGCCGTACCGAAGAAGCTGTTCCGGAATGCTTCGCTGTACAGGTAAGTAACCATCGTAACGCCTTCCTGACGGGTGGAACCTGTTCCGCCTTGGCCGAGGAATACGTAAGGTTCGGTGAAGAGTTGCAGCGCCCCGATCGTCGAGGTCAATGTCACGAACAAGATAAACGGACGAAGCAACGGAAGCGTGATGTGGACCAGTTGCTGCCAACGGCTGGCGCCGTCAATTTTGGCCGCTTCATAGATATCCGTCGGAATGCTTTGCAGACCGGACAGGAAAATAATCGCGTTATACCCCATCCAACGCCACATGACCATCGTGGAAATGGCAATCTTTACGCCCCACCAGCCGGAGTTGAAAGGGACGCTCTCAAAGCCTAAGCCGTTTAAAATCCAGTTGACCATCCCGTTGTTCCCGAACAAGGTACTGAATACCAGCGTAACGGCAACAATCGAGGTGATGTTCGGCATAAAGTATAAAATCCGGAATATGCTCTTGAATTTATTCAGCGCCGAATTAAGCATGACTGCGACGAACAAGGCCACGATCAGCTGCGGTACTGTCCCCATCAAAGCCATGATGATCGTGTTGCTGAAAGAGATCCAAAAGGTCGGATCGCCGATAATCAGGTCGTAGTTTTTGAATCCGACATATTTCATCGGTCCCAGCGCGTCCCATTTAAAGAAGGACAAATAAATGGTGAAAAAGATCGGATACAGGCCGAATATGGAGAACAAAATAAAGAACGGCGAAATAAAGAGATAAGCCGTAAGCTTGCTTTTTTTGGACTCGTTCCAAAAACGCTTTTTCGGCTCCAGCGGCTGGGTCGGCCTAGCTATAGCTGTGTCAGCCATGAACGCACCTCCGGGAAGTAATTGATAAATCCGAATCCGCGGGAGAACACTTTGCCCCCTCCGCGAATTCGGATATTAAATTTAGCTATGAGAATGTTTCGTAAGACTTAGCACTCTCTATGATTAGCTGCGGTCAACCAGCGTCTTGATTTGTTTCATAGCCTCATCCCATTCTTTTTGCGGATCGGCTTTTTTCTCAAGGACGTTCTTGAGCGCATTTTTAATAATGGTGTCGGATTGGTCATGCAGCGGACCGTAGTAAACCGGTTTTACAGTTTGAGCCGCTTTAGCGTAAGCTTCCGCAATGACTTGACCGCCGAAGAATTCGTCTTTGTCTTCCTTGAATGCCGCTTCTTCATATACAGCCGGAATTGTAGGGAACAAACCGCTGTCTTTGAAAGATTTCAATTGGTTCTCTTTGTTCACGAGCCAGGAAATGAATTCGAATGCTTCCTTCGGATGCTTTCCTTCTTTTGGCAGAGTGATGAAGGAACCGCCCCAGTTACCTGCGCCTTCAGGCATTTGCGCGATTTCCCATTTGCCGGAAGTGTCTTTCGCATTTCTGATCGTACCTGCGAGCCAAGCCGGGCCGAGCATTACGGCAAAGTCGCCTTTATTGATGGCGTTTTGCCATTCAGGAGACCACAGGATCCAGTTGCCGATCCAGCCTTCTTGAATACCTCTTACCGTAAAGTCATAAGCCTTCTTAACTTGCGGGTTCGTTTCACCGATAAACGAGCCGTCTTCCTTATTGAAGTAAATTTGGCCGTCGGATTGGTCACGAACGCTGTTGTACACCAGGTCCGTCAAATCGGTAAACGGTTTGCCGGTTTTAGCCGTATAATCTTTACCAACAGTTGCGAATTTATCCCAAGTATCGATCGCTGCGCTGAATTGGTCCGGATCCGTCGGCAAGCCGGCTTCGCCAACCAGGTCGGAGCGATAGTAAACTACAGTAGGACCGATATCTGTCGGCAGACCCAGTTGGAAGGATCCGTCCACCGAAGTGGCTTGTTTCCATTTCCAGTCGAGGTAGTTGCCTTCGATATCTTTAGCGCCCAAATCATACAAGTTATAGAACTTGTCTTGGTTGCTGATGAAACGTTCCATGAATGCGATTTCAAGCATGAAAATATCAGGTGCGCCCGAGCCTGCGGACAACGCAGTCGTCAGGTTGTTGTGGTGAGCCGTTTGGTCGGCCGTATTTTGGAACTTGAACGTAATGTTCGGATGCTCGGCGGTATATTCTTTAGCCAGCTCCTCATAGTTCGTCGTACCGAGCGACCAGAAGGAAAGTTCGATCTTTTCCGCCGGTTCGGTTGTTTCGCCGCCCGAGTTGCCGCCGGAGTTGGTCGTCGTAGGCGCAGGTTCGTTTCCGCCGCCATTGGCAGCTTTGTTGTTGCCTCCGCCGCAGCCGGCCAAGGAAGCGATCAACAGGACAGCCACTAGCATAAGCGCCCAAGGTTTGGTTCTCTTCATTGCTTAATAACCCCTTTCTAAAACTCGTATTTTCATTATCAGTCTAATGGAAACGCTCCGAGTTTTTGAGGAGGCAATATTGCGATTTATGGTTGGAATTTTTCTGATGGGGTTTTCTGTCGGGAAGAAGAAGATTGTAGAAGGTCTTATGTGGCTGTTGGAACTACAGCTGTGGGCATAATGAGTTGGATGGAATAACAGCTAAAAAGATATTGGGACCGACTCGAGGCAATGACCGTGTTTGGTTAATTGTGGCAAAATAAAGAGCCAAAAGGGACCTTATTTCGGACGTTTTGGCTTAATTTAGGCAAAATAAGAGTCAAAAGCGCCCTTATTCGGTTGTACGTAGCACTTTTCGCAGAAATAGAGGTCAAAAAGGACCTTATTTCGGCTGAATCGAGGGAATTTGCCTTGGTTTTGTCCAAATCAGCTCCAATAAGGGCCAAAAAAGGCGCTATTCTGCGAGACGCGGCTCATTTTCGTGAAATAACGGCGGTTTAGGCCCTTATTTCTTTAGAATAAGCAAAAGAACACCGCCGATTATCTCGGCAGTGCTCTCTTCTCTTTGCTTGGCGGCGTCCTACTCTCCCAGGACCCTTCGGTCCAAGTACCATCGGCGCTGGAGGGCTTAACGGTCGTGTTCGGGATGGGTACGTGTGGAACCCCTCCGCCATCGCCACCAAACATATTCAAGCTTAATCGCTTGAAAACCGGATACGAAACTTAGATTTGCGTGTTAGCCCCTAATTGGTTCACCGGGGTCCCCGAAAAGTAATCGGAATTACCTTCGAAGCCTCGCTTCACTTTTTGGGGTAATTTTGGATAAGCCCTCGACCGATTAGTACTGGTCAGCTCCATGCATTGCTGCACTTCCACCCCCAGCCTATCAACCTCGTCGTCTTCAAGGGGTCTTACATACTGGGAAATCTCATCTTGAGGGGGGCTTCACGCTTAGATGCTTTCAGCGCTTATCCCGTCCGCACTTAGCTACCCAGC